>WFRQ01000231.1 GCA_015486425.1 Deltaproteobacteria bacterium
GGATAATGGACGGTCAGCAGATAGAAGAGCCGGATAACTGGCTTCGGCTGGGCAATCCATGGGAGATTGTAAGGCCTGAATATACCTTTAAGGTTCAGTATTATGGAAGAAGTGAGCCGTACCGTGACCAGGACGGTGAGCTGCGTTTCAGGTGGGTGGATACCCATGATATCCAGGCCCTTCCTTATGATATGCCCGTGCCGGGGTATCGAAACAATACAGTCAATACGCTGAGGCTCTTTTCTGCCAAGGCTACCAAGGAATTTGATCTGAATTATTTTAACCACGGTGATTATATCAGGGCATGCCAGGACAAGTCGCTGTCTGAAAATATTTCCAAGGTCCTCTATCCCCAGGACGACATGCTCCAGGGACAGGAGCTGAGGCTAAAGCAGGAGTACATGCTGGTTTCAGCTTCCCTGCAGGATATCCTGGCACGGTTCAGGCAGGATAATGATGACTGGGGAAGGCTTCCTGAAAAGGTGGCAATCCAGTTGAATGATACCCATCCTGCCCTTGCAGTGCCCGAGCTTATGCGCCTTCTCATGGATGTTGAAAAGCTGGACTGGGATGATGCCTGGAATATTACTGTAAATGTCTTTGCCTATACCAATCATACCGTCCTGCCAGAGGCACTTGAAAAGTGGAAAATATCACTTGTTTCCAACCTGCTTCCAAGACATCTTGAGATAATATACGAAATAAACCGCAGGTTCCTGGAGGATGTTCAGGCAAAATATCCGGGGGATACAGGTAAACTTGCCAGGATGTCCATTGTGGAGGAAGGACGTGACCCCATGGTCCGGATGGCACACCTTGCAATAGTGGGGAGCCATTCGGTAAACGGGGTGTCTGCACTCCATACGGAGATACTGAAGAAGAGTGTATTGCGGGATTTCCATGAATTTTATCCGGAAAAATTCAACAACAAGACAAATGGCATTACTCCCAGGCGCTGGCTCAAAAAGGCAAATTCACCGCTTTCGTTCCTGATATCAAGCGCCATTGGAGACACGTGGACAAAAAACCTGGATGAGCTGCAGGCACTGGCCCGGTTTGCGGACGACCCCTCGTTTCAGGAGCGCTGGTATGAAGTAAAACAGTTTAACAATGAGAGGCTTTCCTCATATATCCGGGAAAGACAGGGCATTATGATCGACCCTGCTTTCATGCTTGACTGCCAGACAAAGCGTATCCACGAATACAAGAGACAGCTTCTTAACATACTTCATGTAATAACACTGTATAACAGGCTGAAAGAGGGCATGGATCAGGATTTTGTGCCGCGCACAGTGCTTATAGCCGGAAAGGCGGCACCTGGTTACTATCTTGCCAAGCTGATAATAAGGCTTGCCCTTGCTGTTGGAAAAACGATTGGGCAGGACCCTGCCACTTCAGGCAGACTCAACCTGGTATTTCCTGAAAATTACGGGGTCTCCCTTGCCGAGTACATAATACCCGCGGCAGAGCTGTCCCAGCAGATTTCCACCGCCGGCATGGAGGCATCGGGAACGGGCAACATGAAGTATGCCCTTAACGGCGCCCTGACAATCGGCACCCTGGACGGAGCAAATGTCGAAATCATGGAGGAGGTTGGAGAGGAGAACATCTTTATATTTGGTATGACTGCAGACCAGGTTGAAGAAAAATGGCAGAAGGGTCATAATCCCCATACCTTATATGATTCCAACCCTGAGCTTCGTCATGCCATTGACCAGATAAAGGGCAACTTTTTCTGTCCTGATGAGCCCGGCCTGTTCCAGCCCATAGTTGATGCCTTGCTGAGCCAGGGAGACTACTTCATGGTTATGGAGGATTATGATGCATACATCAGGGCCCAGGCGGAAGTAGAGCGGACATATCATGACAGGCGCAAGTGGGTGCGTAAGTCTATTTTGAATACCGCCAACATGGGCAAGTTTTCAAGTGACCGGACCATCCTGGAATACGCCAGGGAAATCTGGAATGTTGATCCGGTGCCGGTGCACCTGTGATATGCTGTGGGACTTATCTGTTCAGATCCAGAAGCTCCAGCATGTGGTTCATGTCCGGGTGTTTTCTGGAAGGCCCTTCAGTAATCACGGCCCAGTCACCTGATATGTCCAAATCTTTCAGGTATTTTCTGACAGTCTGTGACCATCTGACCGGCTTTTCCCTGTGATATACAGGCCATACCCCGTATGAGAACATGAGTTCATTGCATGTTTTTTCACTCACACTGGGCGCAATTACCCAGCAGGGAAGCCTGAATCTGGTGACACTGCGTGCCGTGGCCCCACTGTCGGTTGGAGAACAGACGGCAGCCACGTTCATCTTTGATATGATGTTCTGCACGCTGGATGCGATTATATCCACGGTTTTTGCCCCGGTATCCTCAATTACAGGCTGCATGAACTGGCCCATATGAATGTAGGGCTCCACTGCCTGCGCAATACTTGCAAGCATTGAGACTGCTTCAACAGGATACTCACCCATTGCCGACTCTTCAGACAGCATGACGGCGTCCGTCCCGTCAAGTATGGCATTGGACACATCCGTGGCCTCGGCCCTGGTGGGTCTCGGGTTATGGGTCATGGATTCAAGCATCTGGGTTGCAGTAATTACCGGCTTGCCATGTATGTTAGCGCGTCGTGTGATGAATTTTTGTGCAAGGGCAATCCGTTCTATGGGCATTTCCACCCCAAGGTCACCTCTTGCCACCATTATGCCGTCAGCCGCAGTTATTATATTATCTATTTCTTCCACAATGCTGGAACGTTCGATCTTGGCTATTACAAAGGGACTGAATCCCTTCTCCGCGGCAGCGGCACGCACGTCGTGGATATCCCGGGCATTGGTCACGAAGGACTGGCTAACCGCATCCACGCCGTTTTCAAGAGCAAATTCCATGCATTCCCTGTCGTGAGGGGTAAAAGCGCTTGCTCCAAGGTCTATTCCCGGTATGTTAAGCCCCTTCCTTGACCTGAGCACACCCCCTGTTACAACTTCGCACCTGATATCAGTATCATCTGAATTTATGACCTTGAGCTGTACAAGGCCGTCATTCAAAAAGAGTATGTTACCGGGTTTTACCGCACCGGGAAGTGTCTCCATGGTAATTGATACGATGTCATTGTTACCTGTGATCTGCCTGGTGGTAAGGGTGAATGTTGCTCCTTTTTCAAGATAAACAGGTTCTTTTTCGAAATTTCCTATTCGCATCTTTGGTCCGGGAAGGTCTGCCATGATAGCGACCCTGCGCCCTGTTTTTTCAGAAGCAGCCCGTATGTTCCTGATGACCTGGGCATGGTCATCGAATTTTCCGTGTGAAAAATTGAGCCTTGCCACACTCATGCCTGCCAATATTATTTTTTCAAGCATTTCCGGCGTGTTTGAGGCAGGGCCAATTGTGGCAACGATCTTGGTTTTGTGTAAGGGTAGTGGATTCATAATGCCTGTTTTTTTATCTGAGGTTAATGGGATTGGTCTTCAGAGAGATATATTGCACGACAGCCCCTTGGAATCGAGTCACCCTGCATGGAATGCACTCTTCCAGGGGAGGGACAGTGAATGTGTAACTACTCACCCCCTCTCTCACGGCAAGTCGCTTTCCCCACAACCTTTTTTCTTGATAAGTATTTGCAGCGCGCTGTAAGCAGGTACAGGAGAACTTGCACGGACTTATTGAGAAGTTACGTATCCGATGTTGTGCAAATCCCCTGGCAATTGTGCCTTATTCAGGCGGAAGCTGGCCTGGAATCATCACTCCATAGTCCTTGATCTTGTAGAGGAGAGCCTTATAGCTTATCTGAAGCAGTTCAGCGGCCTGCTTCCTGTTTCCGTCTGTGCGTTTCAGCGCCTCTTCTATAACCATACCCTCGATTACGGCAATGCTCTTCTTGCTGATGGACTTAAGTGACGGAAACCCCCGTTTCATATCTGCTCTGCAGTCTGCCAGTATGGCATCAAGGGCTGATTTATCAGGGACCCATGTTTCAGA
>WFRQ01000232.1 GCA_015486425.1 Deltaproteobacteria bacterium
GCCCCTGGCCTGACAGAACCCTTTCAACACTTACGTGACCAAACCTTGACATGAGATACACGAGAAGTTCTACTTCCTCTCTGTTTTCAGGTGCGAAACCTGTATGCCCACCCTCTGAGGAGATCACTGAGTATTTTCCTTCTGCATCACAGGGGATAATGGCCTGGCGAAGCCCTGTACCTGCCCCGAGGATTGCCATGGTCTGGCCAGGCACCCTGCCAGGTTTTCCAAGGGGTATGCACTGCCTGTCCGAAAGCCTGGTCACACCCCATGCCGCTGCCTCAAAGTCATTAATTACCATGCACCTGTCACATCCGGTTGCATGCTGCAGCTCACTGCAGTCAATTACCCATGGGATATTAGTTCCCACAGCCCTGGTATGTGCCTCAATGACACCTGCCACAGCAAGGCAGATGGTAATATTCCGGACAGAGTTGAGAGGCGCCTCATTAAGGAATGCCAGAAATGCCTCATTGAATTCAGCATGGTCACGGGATGGGCAGCTCCATCTGAACACCATGCTGCCCTGTTCAAAAATGGCAAGCCTTGCGTTGGTGCCTCCAATGTCTCCGGCAATTACAACCTTATCCAATATCATGCCCGCGGTGTCTCGCCTGTTCTTCCATAGATATCGTCAAAACGCACAATATCGTTTTCGCCGAGATATGAACCGCTCTGTACCTCTATGAGTTCAAGAGGGATAACACCTGGATTTTCAAGACGGTGTTTTGTGCCAAGTGGAATGAAGGTGGACTGGTTTTCACTGAGCATCAGTTCCTCCTCACCCCTGGTGACAAGCGCTGTGCCCTTTACGACTATCCAGTGTTCCGCCCTGTGGTGATGCATCTGAAGGGAAAGAGTTGCTCCGGGGTTGACTGTTATGAGTTTTACCTGGAACCTGTCACCTGCGGAAATGGTCTCGTATGAGCCCCATGGTCTGTAAACGCGCCTGTGCAGATAGGCCTCCTGACGGTTTCTGCCCTTGAGGTAGTTTACAATAGTCTTGATTTCCTGGACCCTGTTCTTGGGTGCAACAAGGACTGCATCTGATGTTTCAATGACAATGTGATCCCGCAGTCCCACAGCAGCGATGAGCCTGCCGTCAGAGTAGAGATATGAGCCCTTTGTATCATGGGTGATGACATCTCCGTGCAGCACATTGCCGTCACTGTCCTTCAGGCCCGCTTCCCACAAGGCCGACCACGAGCCAATATCGCTCCAGCCTGCATCCACAGGTACAACCAGCGCATTTTCTGTTCTCTCCATCACTGCGTAGTCAATGGAGTTGGAGGGGCATTTTTCAAAGGCCTCTTTTTCAAGTCGGGTAAAGTCCAGGTCTGTTAATGCCTTGCTGCATGCCTCCTGACAGCAGTTATACATATCCGGCTCAAATTTTTTAAGTTCTTTGAGATATACAGATGACTTGAACAGGAACATGCCGGAGTTCCACAGGTACTCTCCGGAATCCACGTATTTTTTTGCAGTGGGGGTGTCGGGTTTTTCCACAAACTGGTCAACAAGATAGATGGCCTTTACCATCCTGTCAGTGAATTCCTGTACAATGGCTCCTTTCTTAATGTATCCATAGCCGGTTTCAGGCCCTTCAGGAACAATACCAAAAGTTATCAGCCCGCCCTTCTGTGCGTGGTCAGCGCCTGCCTGCACTGCATCCTGGAAAACATCAAGCCGTTTAATAATGTGGTCTGCCGGAAGAACCAGTAGTAGCGGGTCTTCCCCCTTTTTCATGGCATGAAAGGCAGCAACCGCAACTGCAGGGGCAGTGTTTCTTCCCACCGGCTCAAGGATTATGGCATCAGGCCTCATGCCTGTCTCCTGCATCTGCTCTGCCACAAGAAAACGGTGTTCTTCATTGCAGATTACAATAGGAGGCGCGGCGTCATCCATGCCACGCAGCCTGTTGGCTGTCTGCTGAATCAGGGTGTTTTCGCCTGTAAGCGCAAGGAGCTGCTTGGGGTAGAGCTGCCTTGAAAGGGGCCAGAGCCTGGAACCTGAACCGCCTGAGAGAATAACCGGTACTATCATGATGGATATTGTCCTTTCGTGTATCTGCTCACAGGGTACCGCATCTGCTGCGTTGTCTGGGGCTCGAAGTACAGGAAGTACGCCTTCGCCCCATCCGCCTTGCATCTGCAGCACCCTGTGAGCAGGTACCCTTTCGTTTTATACTGGCATAAGTACCCTGCATGTCTGGGCAGGGGAAAAACATGCCTGATGCCGTCTTCCTGTCTGTTGGTTTCAGTACAGAGACTTATCCTTTTGGAGATAATTATGTTTCAGGTAATTATACTGAAGCCTGTCCCTGAGTACAGGCCTTAAGGAAAAAAAGTGCAGGAACTGCCTCTATGACAGCACGGGTTTCAGGGCATTTATCAGTCTTTCGTACACCTGTTCAGGCGTCCCCTCCCCATCTATGTCCACAAGCTTTCCCTGCTTCCTGTAATATTCGGCAACAGGTTCGCTCTGAGAATGGTAAACCTCAAGACGCTGCTTTACCACCTCTTCACGGTCATCCGCCCTCTGAACGGTCTGTATCCCCTTTGGAGGCGGGTTGAACACGATATGATAGATTTTCCCTGTGTAAGGGTCCATTCTCCGTCCTGAAATTCTCCGGATTACCTCCTGATCAGATACATTGAAGAGCACTGCCGCATCCACTTTTCTTCCAAAATCAGGTAGAATATCATCAAGCATTACGGCCTGATTCAATGACCTTGGGAAACCGTCAAACAACAGGTTGTTTTCATGGTTTTCTTTCAGCGCATCTCGAACCACTTCCATGGCTGTTTCATCCGGCACAAGCCTGCCTTCGGCCATAAAGCCTGCCACCTTTTTCCCCGTCTCCGTGCCTGCCTTTACTGCCTGCCTCAGCAGTGCCCCCACTGACACGGCAGTGAGCCTGTACTCCTCCTCAAGCCGTGCTGCATGCGTACCCTTGCCGCACCCTGGCGGCCCCATGAATAGTATTGTCTTTCTGCTCATGATCATTGCCCTCCATTCAGCAACAGGTTGATTTTACATTACGGCAATTCCGAAGGGTTTCAAAATTTGAAGACTATAATAATAGTAATTTCTCAATAATGCCGTGTAAATTCTTATGTATCTGCTTGCAGGGTGCTGCAGATACAAGGCGGAGGACGCGCAGGCGTACAACACCTACTTCAATCGTCTATTTCAATTGTCAGGCAACGCCGTAGATGCCGTACCCTGTTAGCAGATACCTGTCCGCATGTTGACGATGTGGATATTTATGCTTAAACTCAACCATACATGCAGTGGAGCTGACATTTCCCATAATTCTTACCAGCCTGAAGCCTTACAGGATCAGCACCTTTTATGCTATTTCCATCTGCATGTTGGGCCCTGTTGCAGCAGGGGCTTATAAGTGAGCAGCAAATCTGTCCTGTTTCGCAGTTTCAGGTTGGACAACAACAGGGGATTCCATGCCCAATCC
>WFRQ01000233.1 GCA_015486425.1 Deltaproteobacteria bacterium
AAAAAAAATACCCTTCTTGAACTGACATGGACCATGGGTTATTGTCTCTCTTTGCGTTTTTCAGGCGACTGTGATAGGTTTTTTGATTTGGGAAATTATTAAGACATTCATATTGCACAGTTCAGTCTCAATACCAACCGGCAAAAAATACAGGCTCAGAGCATTTCCCAGGTAAGATTTCAGGATAATAAGGGACTGTCCGAAAATAACTTTCCGATTTCCGGTTTTATCATGTAGCGCACCGATCGGATCCGCCCGTCAGGGGTATATTTGAAGCAAGACCTGACCCGCTGGTTCCCAAACTCCAGTTTGGGAACGTACAATCGGAAGCTCCAGCTTCCAGGCAATACCAGTTATGCTACGCAGCCGGTATTAAAAGGAATGAAGCAGGAGCTTCAGACACAGGGTGCCCAAACAGGAGTTTGGGCACCAGCACAATTTTTTTGGAAAAAGAATTTTCCACATTTTGAAACGCTCAATTTACCGTGAAAATAGCTCAAAGCTGAAAGCTCAAGGCTCAAAGTAAAGGATGCCATGTTTGCTTTCAGCTTCCGACTTTGAGCTTTGAGCTAACTTTCATGTCAGGGGGTGACAAGCCCCACGTCATGAAAGTTAAGGTACGAATAAATTACAATTTCAGGAGAAAAAATGGGAGTTAAGGCAATAAGGGGGTTTAAGGATATCCTCCCGGACCAGAGTCCGCGCTGGCAGGAGATAGAATGCAGGGCGCGTGACATTTTCAGCAGCTTTGGTCTGAGTGAGATCAGGACACCTGTCCTTGAAAAAACAGAAGTTTTTTCAAGAGGAATAGGTGAACACACTGATATAGTTGAAAAGGAGATGTACACCTTCAAGGACAGGAATGGGGATTCCCTTACACTGCGGCCTGAAGCCACTGCGGGGATTATCAGGTCTGTTATTGAACATAAACTCTATGCCTCATCTCCTCTGCTGAAACTCTACACAATGGGGCCGATGTTCCGTCATGAACGGCCTCAGAAGGGAAGGCTCAGGCAGTTTCATCAGATAAATGTAGAGCTTCTCGGCTCTGCGGCTCCACTGTCTGATGCAGAGTGCATTGCCATGGCATGGCAGATTGTCCGAAGTATGACAGACGCAAAGCTGCTGCTTGAAATAAACTCTCTTGGCTGCCCCAAATGCAGGCCCCTTCACAGAAAGGATCTTCTCAAATATCTTGAAAATGCCAGGGACCAGTTGTGTGAGGACTGCCGGAGAAGGGCCAAAACCAATCCTCTCCGGATCTTTGACTGTAAGAATGAACAGTGCGCCAGGGTGATGCGACAGGCGCCCCTTGTCAAACACTATCATTGTATTGAGTGCGCTTCTCATCTTGGCCTGGTGCTGGATTTCCTGGAATTCATGGATATACCTTTTGTTCAGAACGGCTATCTGGTAAGAGGTCTGGACTATTATGTACGCACCACGTTTGAGATCAAATCACCTGAACTCGGCGCCCAGAGCACTGTTGCCGCAGGCGGCAGGTATGACGGCCTTGTAAAGATGCTTGGAGGCCCGGACATTCCCGGAGTGGGAATGGCAGTAGGTGTTGAAAGGCTGCTGCTCATATCACCTGAGGCGGAACGTCAGGGTATTGATCTCTTTATTGCCGCCCTTGGCCGGGAAGCCAGAAATACAGTTGTTCCGTGGATGCACCAGTGGCGCATGGCAGGGCTTGCCGTGGAGATGGCATGGGATGACAAGAGCCTCAAGGCACAGATGAAACAGGCTGACAGGGCAGGAGCAGGCCTTGTACTCATAGTGGGGGAAAATGAAATCGATGAGGAAACAGCCATACTGAGAGATATGGAGACCAGGGAACAGGACAACATTCCCTTTGAAAATATTGTAAAGAGCGTACTGAATGTCTTTGAGCAGTAGCCATAAACAGGTACAGCACCCTGGACATGAAAAATCCAGGTAACAGCAGCGTGCATTTTTACGAAAAATCAGTACACGGAGCAAAAAATATCATGGAATCAATGAAAGGGTTCAGAAGGACCCATGACTGCAATACTGTAACAGAAGATACAATCGGGAAAGAGGTCACTCTCATGGGCTGGGTGCTCAGAAGACGCGACCATGGCGGCCTGATTTTTATTGATTTAAGGGATCGTAAGGGCATTACCCAGGTGGTTTTTGCCCCTGAGGTTGATGCAGAATCCCATGAAAAGGCCCATAAGCTTAGAAGCGAATATGTTGTGGCGGTTCGCGGAAAGATCAGGAACCGTCCCGAGGGCATGGAAAACCCGAAACTCAAGACAGGAATGGTGGAGCTTGCATGCCAGGATCTGCGCATACTTAACAGCGCTGCAACTCCCCCCTTTCCCCTTGATGAAGAGGAAGAGGTAGCTGAGAACCTTCGTCTCAAGTACCGTTACATTGACCTTCGACGCCCCCACATGGTGAAAAACATAACGCTTCGCCACAATGTATGCCAGGCAATGCGTGAATTCCTGAACCAGGAGGATTTTCTCGAGATAGAAACCCCCATGCTTACGAGGAGCACGCCTGAAGGCGCACGGGACTATCTTGTTCCAAGCCGCGTTAATGCCGGTAAATTCTACGCACTTCCCCAGTCTCCGCAGATTTACAAGCAGATACTCATGATCTCTGGCATGGAGCGCTATTACCAGATTGTACGCTGCTTCCGGGACGAGGACCTGCGCGCAGACAGACAGCCTGAATTCACCCAGCTTGACATGGAGATGTCCTTTATTGACGAGGAACAGATAATGGAGCTTGTGGAGGGCCTTGTTACTCATATTTTCAAAAAGGCCCTTGATACAGAGCTCTCCACGCCGTTCCCGCGCCTTACCTTTGAGGAGGCAATGGAGAGATTCGGAACAGACAGGCCGGACATACGTTTCGGCATGGAGCTTAAGGACATATC
>WFRQ01000234.1 GCA_015486425.1 Deltaproteobacteria bacterium
CATTATTTCCAGGCCCTGCCACCACTACGGCACCTTTATCCGAAAGCTCAGCAGCATACCGCGCCATTATGATCTCAGCGGTTCCCCTGCCTGCGTTTTCCATAAGGATAAGACCATGAATCCCAAGGTCTTCAATAGTCTGCCTGTCAAGTGCCTGCATCTGTTCTGAAGTAACAACCTTCATGATTGCCCCCTGTGGCATGTTCATGCCTGTTCCAGTTAAGCCATATCTACCCTGCATACCTGCATCAGTTTAACACAAAAGGTGCATGTGGCGCCATATATCCCTTGATAAGCAAATCCTGACCAATATTCTCTTTACAAACACAACCAACTGAAAAAACAGCAAAACCTACCCCACATCACCCCTGAATGCCGCCCTGAATACGGCAGGCGTCACCCCATGTCAGCTTTTTACCCTGACAGAATGTGAATATTCTCCTTTACAGAAAAGGCAGGAATTTTTTCTGCCTCAACTACGAATGAAAGGAGATTATCATGAAGCAGAACACACATTCAACACGGAAGAAATGGCGCTGGGTCATAAGCCTGGCATGTATCACCACATTTATGGCGCTTCCCATTGCTGCCATGTCATCAGAAGGAGCAGGTGCAGAAACAGCCGTGGCAAAATCTGCCACAGGAGATATTCCTGCGACCATTGACATCAACCTTCAGCAACAGTGTCCTTCCATAAAAGGCCTTCCAAAAGACAAGAAAGAGGTAAAGGGCTTTACGCACAGGAAGCACGCTGAAGAATACATGAAGGGAAAAGAAAAATTTTCAAAGTATGAATACACCGATGAGTTCACATGCACGGCGTGTCATACAGGTGCGGCATCACCCCAGGCAATAACAGAGGAAGGCATGTGCGCTTCTGTAGAGGCAGAACTTGAAAAGGCCGGTGGCCCCAAAAAGATGGCAAGTTTCTTTCATAATACATGCAAGGCATGCCACTCGGCCATGAAAAAGGCAGGGGAAAAGACAGGACCCACAAGCTGCAAGGGATGTCATGGCAGATAGCGGCATGCAGCTATGCTCCAGGGCATACAGTGAATGGTTTAATGTACAGAATATATGGACGCGCAGGGTACACGGCGTACGCTGCGCGGCTTGAAACATAAAAATTTTCAATAAGGCACTTGATAACAAAAGGAGAATATCATGAAAAGAAACATTACAATTATCACTCTCATGTTTGCTGCCCTTATGATGGTGGCAGGTCCGGTATCCGCAGCAAAGATCAAGGCGGAAGTAACCTCTGCGGCAGCAACACACGACGCGGTATGTGCAGATATAGCCCAACTTTCCGGCACTGAAGCTGGCGGAGAATGCGGTATTGACGCTGGCGTAACCAGCATTGTCATACTTAACACGCATAAAAAACTCTCCCTCAAGGAAGGCCAGGATGTAATTCTCAAGGCAAAGGGCACAGGCAAGGTCATGGGCAAGGTATCCAGCGTAATACCTGAAGGTACTGACATGGCAAAGATAGCAGGCGCAGTTGGAACCAACGGCGCTGTTGTTATCAAGGGCGGCAAGGGATGTGTTGCTGTTATAACTCCTGAAAAACCGTTCGCGCCTGAAAAGGGCGGCAAGGTAACCCTTAAGACGAAGAAAAAACAGACAGTTGAAGGATGTTAGGCACAACTGTCTGACGCTCCCCCTCCACACCTCCTGACGAAGGGGATACGGCCACTATGACCGTATCCCCTTTTTTTATACATGCCATGCCCGTCAGCCGGATATCATGTATCAGCCAATTTATGAATGCAATCTGTTGGTTGCAAAAGCCACACACCATTCACATTACTATAACCTGAATTGAGGGTTTCGAAATGTGGAAAATCATTTTTATTATGACATTAAAGGCAGTTACAACGATTACCACTTTCTGGTTTTGAAACCTTTCGGAATTGACATATTTACGGAATCTCCTTTGTCATCGGAATTCCCACTTAGCCTACTATAGTGCAAAGCCCTCTTTCGCGGATATGCAGCAAATCCGAACAGTCGCCCAAATTAGATGGAACCTTGTATTGACACACCTCGTCAAGCGAGCCTGAAAACCCTATGATTTTTTGGACACTTTCATCCCATCCCTGACATTGGAAGGTGCCTCCCCTACCTCTACCATCAACCATTTGCCAGATGGGAGTCGTGCTCCGAGATTAGTAAGTTTACGGCATAATTGTTCCTGAGCTGCACGGCGTTTTGGCTGTTCCAACGGTTCCAGGCGAACTCTTATTTCTGTTTTGGTGCTTTTTATCCAGCCGTGACAGTTCGTAACGTACATTCCCCACCCCTGTCACAACTTATTCGAGTTTTTTTCGTCACCGATTTCACCGAGCAAATCTGCTTCTGACAAATTCAGTGCATTCAGATACCTTTTCTGCTCATCAGTAAGTGGTGCAGCCAGTCGACACATACCTGCCACCCTGACCACCTTAAGGCCCATAAATTTTATGCTCATCATAAATGC
>WFRQ01000235.1 GCA_015486425.1 Deltaproteobacteria bacterium
ATTACCGGCGGCTCGGTGACATGCAGACTGCCATGTATCACAAGGCAATGGCGCTTGAAAATCTGCCGCCTGACAGTGAATATTACAACAAGCTTAAAAATGGGGGGACAGATGACCAGGAGGAAGATTCAGGGACTGAAGAGGCCCCGCAGGACAGAGGCTAAGGGGCTGTCCAAAAACAAGTTGGATGATAGCGCGCTCAGATTTAGGTCAGGCTGAGTTGAACTGATTGAGCAAAACCGCAGGCGTAGCCGGGCTACGTTGAGGATTTTGTGATTGAAGTTCAGCTCAGGATGGCCTGAAGATGAGATGCGAAATCGGTAAGTTATTTTTGGACAGTCCCTAAGTACGGGAGTACGCCTTCGCCCCCTCCGCCTTGCATCTGCAGCACCCCCTGAGCAGATACGTGTCAAGCAAAAAAATGTTGTGTGAAAAGCAACTTTCCGTTATTGGAATTCATCTTGGAGGGGGTGAGCAGTTACAATGTGGAAAATTATTTTTATAAAGAAATTAAAAGGAATTACATCGATTATAGCTTTCCAGTTTTGAAACCCTTCGGGATTGCCGTTTTCACCGCATTTCCTTTGTCATCGGAATCCCCCAATAGCACACACTATTATGGGAATTCCTCTTTCGCGGATATGCAGTAAATCCGAATAATCGCTCAAATCAGGTTTTTCCATGCAGGAGTTCTGTCATGCTGATAGTAATGAGGCAGTCGGCATCTGATGAAGATGTCAAAAAGGTAGTTGAAAAGATTAAGGCTATGGGCTGGGAGGCCAAGCCTATCCCCGGAGAGGAGAGGACTGCCATCGGCGTGCTCAGAAACCCTGGGGAAACTGATCCTGCACTGTTTCTTGATATACCAGGGGTGCGTGAGGTAATCCCTGTGTCAAAGCCATACAAGTTGGTGAGCAGGGAGATGCATCCTGAAAATACCACCGTATCGCTCGGAGACGGTGAAGTGGTAATCGGTGGTGACAGGCTGGTGGTAATGGCTGGTCCATGCGCTGTTGAAAGTGAGAAACAGGCCCTTGCCATTGCGTCCGAGGTTAAGAACGCAGGTGCTGCTCTATTCAGGGGCGGTGCGTTCAAGCCCCGGTCCTCGCCATATTCTTTCCAGGGGCTTGGGAAAAAGGGCCTTGAGATACTGGCAAAGGTTCGGGAAGAGACTGGCCTTTTTATTGTTACCGAGGCCACTGACCACGATGTGTGCGACCTGGTAGAGGAATATTCTGATATTATACAGATCGGGACCAGGAATATGCAGAATTACCGGCTGCTCAGAAGGGCAGGGCAGGCCCGCAAGCCTGTTTTACTGAAGCGCGGCATGTCGGCCACCCTTGATGAATTCTTCATGGCTGCTGAATATATAATGTCAGAGGGAAATAATGAGGTAATTCTGTGTGAGCGTGGTATCAGGACCTTTGTGCGCCATTCAAGAAATACCCTTGATCTCAATGCAGTGCCCTATATCAAGAGGGAAAGCCATCTTCCTGTTGTGGTTGATCCAAGCCATGCTGCTGGACGCAGGGATCAGGTAATTCCGCTTGCACGGGCCTCGGCTGCTGCTGGTGTGGACGGCCTTCTGGTGGAGGTTCATAACGACCCTGACAGGGCCTTGTCAGACGGGCCGCAGTCACTCTATCCTGAACAGTTTGCAGATATGATGGAGGGGCTCAGGGGAATGAACGTGGCGGTTTAACAGGGATACGCTGTTTCCGGCTTTTGCGTTGAGCGGTGTGATTGGCTCAATTCAGGTTAAAGCCGCTCTGCGATTCGTTTTCTCCCCATTACCAGAGCCTGCCCTGAAAGGTCTTAAGGCAGTTTGCGGCAATGATCTTATAGCCCTTTGCAGTGGGATGCACACCATCTGGCATGAAGGTTCCGGGCTCTTCCCTGAGGCCGCTGAAAATATCGGGCATCAGAGGTGTGCCAAATGCTTCCGCAATTTCTGAGTACATGCTTTCCCAGTTGATGGTATTGTATTGGGGCAGAGAGAAACCCATAAGCCCGGTGCGTACTCCGTTTCTCTGGAGTCGGTTTATGATGTGTTCCAGGTTGGCCCTGGTCTGCTCCACAGTGAAACCGTTAAAAAAGTCGTTTATACCGAATTCCACTGCACACGCTGCAGGGCGCAGGTTGATTATTGCATCAAGGCGGCGTACTGCATCCGCCGAGGTTTCCCCTGAAATACCGGCGTTGATTACCTTGGCCTGTATCCTTTCCGCAATAAGTGCAGGCCATGATTCATCAGGCCCCACCATCCATCCCTCGGTAATACTGTCGCCAAAGCAAACAAGCCTTTCTGCCACCGCTTCCGTCATCTGATTATTCCTCGTAACAGCTCACCCCCTTCAAGGATGAATTCCCATAACGGAAGGTCGCTTTTCACACAACAATTTTTTCTTGATACGTATCTTGGCAGATCCTATTCCTCTTTCCTCTCCCGCTGCATGCGCCTCATGCGAAGCTGCATGACCTGACGCTGGAACAGGTATTCAATAAGGCTTTCCTTGTCATCTTCTGTTATCCATTTGAACTCAACGGCAATGCGGTACTTTCCATTTTTAAGGCTGTTTATCCTGACTACACGACCCATTGCAAGAAAGAATCGGTAATCAGGCATGAGACCTATCTGCAGCTCAAGATGCTGGCCGGTCTCCATGGGTTCACTGCTTACAAAAGCTATTCCCGCAGCGCTGATATCTGCATCAACCAGGGAAAAGCCCTTGTTCTGCTCTTCTCCCTCCATCATTTTCTGAATAATAAATGACAGTTTCTGATCAAGTACATCAAGGACAGCAGCAAGTGCCTCTTCCTTTTCCCTTATCTTCTTGAGATGAGGTTTAATATCGTAGGAGAGTACCGGGTGAGACAGGTAGTCGGTAACAGGCGTATCAATCCCTGTGGAAAAATTTTCTATACGGGTTTCATATTCCTGCTGGGATATTTTTTTTACTTTAAGCAGTACCCTGGCATTTACACGGATACTGCTCCTCTTGTCTGATTCACCCATTTCAGCGCACCATATCCTGGGGGAAGAGTTCCTGTTCAAGCAGGCCCTTCTGGTTCAGTGGTTTTACGTCAAAGTCCTGGGGATTGCGGGGCTGCATGAAGATAATCTCCACGCGGCGGTTCAACTTGCGGTGCTCAGGTGTGTCATTGGGAACCCTGGGGTGGCTGGAGCCATAACCCACGGCAGCCAGGCGCTCCGGAGCTATACTGTTCTGATCCAGCAGATAGACAACAACCGAGGCTGCCCGTGCTGCGGACAGATGCCAGTTGGATGGATAACGGCCATGCGTGGGTACATTGTCTGTATGGCCGCCTATGAGCACCTCTCCAGGCACTGTCTCAATAACTCCCCTTATCTTGTCCAGTATTGGTTTGGATTTTTCCTTAAGTGTGGCATCACCTCTGTCAAAGGTCACCTCATCGTTCATGCGCAGAATTACCCTGTCCTTCAGGGCCTCTATTTCAATTTCACCCTTGATAAGTTCGAGTTTAATGGCTGACTTTATCTTTTCAAGCACAATATCAATGGTGAAAGTGGGGTTGAAGTCCCTTGAGACAATGTCAATGCCCTTGGGGATATCAAACGTTATTTCCGACTTCTGCACGCCAAATGCCCGTTCCAGGGAGCCTGATACCTCCTTGAACTGCTGGGGGTCCATGGTGGAAAATGAGAGAAGGAGCACGAAAAAACACAGCAGCAGGGACATGAGGTCACCAAAGGTGACCATCCACATGGGAGCGCCCTTGGGGCATTCGCATTTCTTTCCCATTGGCTACTCCTCGGAAGAGCCGCGCTTGTCAGGCGGCAGGTAGGTTTTAAGAAGTTCTTCAAGCACCCTGGGATTAAGACCCTTCTGAAGGCCAAGCACTCCTTCCAGCACCAGGCGTTTGTTCAGCTCTTCCTCCTGGCTCCGGCGTTTCAGCTTGTCTGCAATGGGAAGGGCAATGAGGTTGGCCATGATGGCGCCATAAAGAGTGGTAAGCAGGGCAACGGCCATGGCCGGGCCAATTGAGGCAGGGTCTGACATGTTGCCAAGCATGTTGACAAGGCCCACCAGTGTACCGATCATACCGAATGCAGGGGCAGCGTCTCCGATTGCATCAAACGTCCCCTTGCCAAGGCCATGCCTGTCAAGTGTCAGATCAATCTCCTTGTTCAGCACGTCCTCAATGAAATCAGCCTCGTGGCCGTCAACACAGTACATGATGGCCTTTTTGAGAAATGGATCGTTTACCGGCTGTTTTTCAAGTTTCAGCAGCCCTTCTTTCCTGGCAATGTTTGAAAGGGTTATCAGTTCCTGGATGATCTCTTCAGGAGGCTGTGGCTTGGCAAAAAAGGCCTTCATCATTACCTTGATGCTGTTTATCACATCACCAAGGGTAAAACGGATCAGGGTAGCGGCAATGGCTCCACCAATAACGATAAGAACTGATGGCACATCCACAAAGGCCCCGAGGCTTCCGCCAAGAAGTATGGCCGTAACGATGAGGGCCATGCCCATTACCAGTCCGATTACAGTGCCGAGATCCATTGAAAAGTCCTTTATTCAGGGAATTTTTGCTTAGCATGGATGAATAATTATCCATGTTCTGTCTCTAATATCGGACTAAATCTTTTAATGTTTAAATATTTTGGGATTTATTCAGTGGAATATTGGAAATAGCGCACCAGACACGGGAATGTATGATACGCGGCGCCAGCGCCTGTCTGCTGCAGACAGGCGTCCGCACGCTGGGCTGTGTGGGGAGGGCAGGGGAAAGCCCTGCCTTTACCCGATTAACTGCTCTCTACAAATATTTTAACTAATCCTATTTATTCAGAAAATTTGATATATCGTTTTTAAAATTTAAGTAAACTTCCTTTATGTTCTCTACGAGTGGCTCTAATCTCTCTGCATACAAATCAAGTGCATATGCATGACAAAAAAAATGGCGGAAGGCAAGATACTCACCAACTTGGTATTTCGTTAATTCCGTTATTATTTTTTTCTCAACCGCAAGATTTAGAAGTTCCTTATGCCACGAACCACCTTCCGGCAAAGGTATATGATTCTCTTGTATAATTAATTTTAAAATATTCTCGATACCATTATAAAAATTATGAAGAATTGTTGCTACACCCGCGAGTTGTAAAAATTCTAAAAAAGGCAATCTGTCTTTTACTGGTAATTCTAAAATCAGTTTATCGATATTCTCATATTCTGCTTCTATCTTATCTTTAAGATTAGCCATATATTTGAATACCTTCTGAAGTAAGTATTTCAGAGAATTTGCTTTTTTTACTCAAGTCAACCAAATCTACCGGTTTGGAAAGGCTAAAAATTAATTCGCTGTAAAATTTAAAGAACAATTTGTCCGGAATTCCTTCTACGGCTAAGTCAATATCTCTACTTTTTATTTTATCCTTAAGTGCTGAACCGAATAGGATAATACGTTTTACTTTATATTTTTTGGCTAAATCTAATATTGCCTTTTTATCTTTTTCTGAAATCATATTATTTACTTAATTCTTCTTATTCTAAAAATAATTTAACATATTTTGATTCATAATTGCAATTCTTAATATATGAAGATTAATTATAGTGTTTGTTAAAGGCAGCTAACGGTCAGCATTACCCCGCCCGCGCCGGGTTTGCTCCAAACGATAAGATAGTTCCCGGTAAATGCAAAAAAGCCGCGATTTGCTTGAGCGCCGAAGGCGTGGGCCGGGTGCACGCTGTGTTAGCCGCGCTTTTTTTCTCCACTTGGAATACCGGTTACTCAGCCGTCCGCAGGCTAGCCTTCTCCTTCAAGAGAATCCACCCAACTCCGAAAGTTCTTCACTGCTATCTCGTAGTCAGCACGTCCTTGGTTCTCAATCCAGTTGCGCCGTCCCTCAGGAGTGATCAGCTGTCCGTGAATCGTTTTGCATATGGACAGCATCAGGACTCTTTCTCTATAATCCAGTTGCAAGGAAACATTGATTGGCGACAAGTCCCTCTCTCTGAATGGCCCCTGACTATCATCTGCCAGGTCTTTGACACCAGGTACTTGTTCTGAGATGTTCCTTAGCCACTTGGCTATATACCGTGCTCCTTTTCGATCAATGAGACCTCCATCTCTATACTGGTGAAATGCCAGGAGGATGCTGTAGAGGTTAACCGCTGCCTCCTTGGAATCAAAAATCAGTGTCCACCGGTTTTGTTGCTTCGGTGCCAACTTGGATTGCTTGCGTCTGATTGCCTTTCGACGTCTCATGTCTGGTGACTCGTGGTATTTAGTGCAGCTAACGACAACCATCAGCCGCTGCTGAATCCAGAGCGAAGCGGTGGGTTAAACAGTCGGCTGTATGGCTTTATTAGGCCAATTTTCCTCAACCGTAAACGACTGCCCAAGGGCTCTAAAGTGACTGAATTCCTGTTTCCGTAGTTTCCCTCGAATTTCTTCAAATGATTTCACTACATCTTCAGCGTATAGTCTTTCTCCACAATGAAGACATACCTCAGCGGCAACTTTCATAGAAACCGTATTCACTCCGCCTCTGAGTAGTTTCTCTACTTGTTTCTCTTTTAACTCGCCACCGCATACAGGACACTTTTCAAATGGCTTCATTTTTTCACCCTTACTTTCCAGTCAATCCACCTTTTGGGATCTGGACGATAGACTGTGATTAATACTACCCATTGGTTTTCTGGATTATAAGCCCAAACGCTATGAATTGGCTCACCTGAAAAATTCTTCCCCATGATCAAGCAACTCGGATATGGTTTGTCATTTGGATAATCCTCGATAATTTCACCTTGAATCACCGATGAATATATTTCTTCATATGTCAGGCTGTCATCAAGTGCTTCTTCATCAGCATGATCGGTTATTCTCACGCGACTATCCCGAATAGCATTGATTATGTTTTCTATATCCATGTCTCTATTTTTCATGGCCTGACGACCACCATCAGCGGCGCGGCTCTTTGTGTCCGCTGAATGGGCCGGTGTACGCCCGGCATGGGCGTAAGCTTATGAGGTGAAAGTCCTCTGTAGCCGAACCAATGATAGAATCTTTCTATCATAAATGAATAGCAGACGGCAAGGTCAAGGGCCGTCGCTTATGCTATGGTGTCTAAAACGGAAATTACCGCGAGGTGGTGTCTGACACGCGGTGCAAGCGCCTGCGCTGCCGCAGACAGGCGTCCGCACGCTGGACTGTGTGGGGAGGGCGGAGGAAAACCCCGCCGCATTAACCCGATTCGCCCTTTCTTTTCATTTTGTATTCCATGGATCCAATAAAACCACACCACTTTCTTCCATATCAGAAGTGTTTCGAGTAACTACAATCATATTAAAAACCAGTGCTGTAGCCGCTATGAGTCCATCAATGGCCGGCATTGATTTACCTTGAAGCTCGGCTTTGCCTTGAATCTGGCCCCACGTCATAGCAACTTGTTCATTTACAGGTAAAATTCTACCGCTAAATCGTTCTCTAAAATCATCGATGAGCCAAAGATGGAGTTTCCTTCTTCTTTGTCTATCTTTTACTTTTTCAATTCCCTTGGAGATTTCGCCCAAGGTAAGAACACTTATATAAAAATGATTTTCATCTTGTTTCTCTATCCAGTTAAGAACCTTAATACTTGGTCTATGCTTGATAATCTCTCCGATTACACAAGTATCAATAAGATATTTCATAATTTTACATTGCGTGGCTTGTCTTTTTGACGAAGTGTGGAAAAATCTATTCCAGATTGAGACAAGGGTGATTTTCTCAAAAAATTAATTAAATTGTTCTTGTGAGGAATCAATTTTTTGTAATCTTCAAAGGATAAAATGACAACGGCTTCTTTGCCGTGTTTGGTGACGATCTGAGGACCAGATTTTCTGGCTTTTTCTACAAGGTTGCTAAATTTATTTTTTGCTTCTTGTAACTGCCATATTTGATCTTTCATAAAGAGAATCTCCGTCATATTTCATCTAGACTGTCTAGATTATCGGTCAGCAAAAATATTTTGTCAAGAGCATCTGTGGACTGTCCAGAAATGACTTGGAGGATATCGTATTCAAACGCTCAATCTATGTCAGATTAAGGAGTGGCCCAGCTCGTTCCCAAACTCCAGTTTGGGAGCGGTATGGATGGAAGCTCCAGCTTCTGCTTTTGCTGGAAGTAAAAATGACCATCAAATAAGTGATTATCCAGTGCGCCTGCAGACATCCAAGAAAATTCCGACAGCCTTAAAAAAATGGCAGGGTTTTCATCGGAATCAGTGGCCGGATAACTTCGGAATCGGTGGCCGCTTGCCGTCGGAGCAAGCAATAACCTGCCCGCCGTGCAGCTACCTATTAACTTTGTAAATGGCTATGTGTCTGAATATGCAAGAAAATGATCCGACAAGTTGCGTTAATTGATTGGTTCGCTTTCTATTATTTCCATAAGGCCAACAAAACCATAAATAGCCGGCCTCCTTCCTTTGGCCGGTGAAATTATTTTTACAATATCATGTTGCATAAGGTTTTTAAGAACTCTTGCAGCATGTGGCTTGGATAAACCAGAAGCTTTTGTAAAATCGGGAGTTTGAAACATGATTTTTGAAAACAGAAAATCTTGAATCCGGATTGAAGCCTTTGTTTTCGTAATTTGCTGAATGGTGTATTTCAGGTCCTCGTATAGGCCTGCAACCTGCTTCGCCCGCTTTGTATTGGTTTCA
This sequence comes from Deltaproteobacteria bacterium, assembly GCA_015486425.1. Classification (GTDB taxonomy): domain Bacteria; phylum Desulfobacterota; class Dissulfuribacteria; order Dissulfuribacterales; family QOAL01; genus S144-17. The sequence goes on from WFRQ01000235.1 coordinate 8,696, forward strand.
GCTTGTGCAGTTACAGCCAAAAGAAAATATTCTATCCAGGTGTTCCAATCATCTTTTTTCGTAATATTTCGTAACTTTTGATAATATTTTTTTCTATTTTTCTCAAAATATTCACTGACATACAACGATGGATATTTGAGCAAATCTTTTTCTTTGAGAAATAAGGGAATTATTATTCTTCCAACTCTGCCGTTTCCATCCAGAAACGGGTGAATAATTTCAAATTGGGCGTGAATGATTGATAGCTGAACAAGCCGGTCTTTTTCGTCATAATGGCAATATTTCTCCCAATTTGACAAATAGTTAAGCAAATGTTCAGGTGATGGTGGTACATATGAGGCTGTCTCAATTTTAGAGCCTGGCGGGCCAATCCAGTTTTGAATTTTTCTAAATTCTCCCCTCGCTTTGTTTTCACCTCTAACACCTTTTAATAAAATGCCATGGATTTCCCTTATGAGATTCAGGCAAATAGGGCGTTTGGTCAGTTCTGCCTCAGCATACCTCAACGCTTCCCGGTAATTGATTACTTCTTCTATATCGTTATAGTTTTCTTTGATTTTTTTTGGGGCAGCCTCATACTCGAGTATATCACTTAAAGATGCCTGTGTTCCCTCAATACGAGACGACAGCACAGCCTCTTGCGTCATGAGAGGACTTAAGAATATTTTAGGGTTTTTTATAGTTTCAAGAATGCCATTGAAGTTTGCCAAGGCAATATTAGCCTTGATAATGCTTGGCAAAAGGTCTTCCCAGGCAATAGTGTGTAATGGTAACTCTGTGGGAATAAAAGGATCAGGCATAGTGTTTTCCGTATCTTTTTAATGTATCGTAAGATACGGAATGTCTTTTGTCAATCATTCATGATACGCAAGCACCTTAGCGTCTCGTCTGGCAAGCGAACGGTATGGGGGCACTTGCCGCCAAGGAGCGCAGCGCTGTTGGCAGTCGGCTTGAGCCCATGGTTGGCGCTTCTACAGTTCATTCTGCTGGGGAATCAACTCAGTGCCATGAGTTGTTGATGAATCCACATCTTTTGCAACACTTTTACATGTTGCATATATAAATTCAGGATCAAGATCAATTCCAGATTCCCATTCGATTGTATCAAAAGAGACTTGTACTTTCCTGAAAGCATCGTAGTCTTTGAGCCTCCTGAAAATACCTGTATCAAGAAATGGCTTCATATCTAATGTACCCCTTTCGCCATTATCAAAAACTATATCAAGAACATAATTTTCACCTGGTATGACCTTTACTACAGATGGATACATTGGATGCCTCCTTACTGCAGAGGATTGATTTTGAATGGCTCTTGCCCATTCATAACTATCGTCCTGTTGGCCATTAGCTCATCCTTCATGCAGCAAAAAGCTCATCAAATTTCTGCAATTGATTCTTAAAGTCAGCCCATTCAAAATTTTGCAGCAAAAAAGGCAGCGCCCCCAAATCACCTGCCCTGTATACGGTGCCAAAATGCGAATCATAAATACCAGGATACTACAACCTGATTATGGAGATGGCGCAATCTGTTACACATCAACTTAACGGAGAAGGGAGGTCACATCACATAAAGTGAAATTCACATAGTCCCTGTCTATAAAAAAGCCGGTTCCCCGGAGACGGGTATTGGCGCACTAAATCAGGGGATATCTCCGCAACATACTGACATAACCGGCAAATAACATGCAATGATTTGGTATTTCAAAGAACAAAACAGGCGTCAGCCACCCACTCCGCCTGCTTCCAGCAAGCACAAATCCTGAAAAAGCTATTTTCTATATAATAGACCAGCCAGTGCCAATGCCGGGTTTGTCCAACAGCAGTGAAACGGCGAACGGTTCAGATTGTGGTTCGTTCCTCACACAATCTAACGAGGCTCTTGCAGAAAAGGATTTTTGTAAATCACTATTACCATATGTGGCATTTAAAAAATTGAAAAGTACAATATGTTGGCAATGGATAAAACAAAGTTTTAGGGGGTGTTTGGCAACTCATTTTAAATAAGGGTTGGCGATTATTTCTTGCATTAATTTTTTTGAAATATCCGTGGCTGCGCGGCGTCCAGCAAGGCCGAAATCTTTTTTAAACTCAGAAAATTCTGCTACTCCGTTGCCTAAGACTTTGATTCTTGTTATTGGCTTTCCTGTTGCATTAGTAACATAGCAAGAAAGTTCAATTGAAAAATATGTTGGTGGCCAAGTAAATGCAGAGTCCGAATTTGAATTTGTAGAAATTTCGGGAGCAAAAATGTAAGATATATTGTTTTCTGTTATGGCTACTGTATCATAAATAGAGTCTATGACAAATACATCAGAATAAACAGCCCTTAGTGCATATCTTATTGCTTTTTCAAGATCTTTATATGGATAATAAGTGACTTTGTCACCCCCCCCACCTTCAGTTGTGACTTGCTTATTTCTTTCCGCGTCGGTAAGAACATAAGCAACCTTTTTAGGGCTAAGAGAATCCTCCTGGCGTTCTGGTGTTTCAAGAGGGCTAATTACAATTGGATGAGCGCATCCACTAATAAATACGCAGAAATTAAAAACAATAAATAGGTTTAAAAATTTAAAGAGGTTATTTCTTTTCTTGTTCATTTTGTTACCACCTCGATAAATTCTTTATCTGTGTAAATAGTTTGTAAAAGTTGCCTGACTAAATCTGGATACGCAATTTGTCCTCTGGGTATAGCTACATTTCCCGAAAAAGCGGATTCAAATTGTATATTAGCTGAGTAGGTTTTTTCAAAAAGAATAGTCCCTTTTTTCTTAACGCTAAAATCAATTTCCATGACGCCAGTACCAGTGCTAATGCCTGAAATATCAATGTCGTTTTTTAGAATAATTGCATTTATTTCCGTAGTTGATGTTGGATCATAAATTCCTATATCAATAAAATCAGAACGGATTGCATTTTTTAGGTAGTTTGCAAATGTTCCATAAGGAGAGATTAATTTTCCGCCCCTTAATGAAATATGATTAACCGAAGCATTTGGGTCGGTTGGTTGCACTTCTCCGATTGACATTTTTTCTATGTTGTTTGTTTTTAAATGGTCGATAGTTTTATAATTTGGGCTGTAGTCAGGTACTTGAAATGACGCACATCCTGTCAAAAAAAGACTAATTGAAATGAGAAGTAGGAATAGTTTTAAAATATACATTTTGTTCTCCTTGTGCTTTGTATATAAGAGGATGATTTGAGATTGGTTTTTTCTCCGTAGCGGTAGGACGGCAAGCAACCCCACCGCCCCCGCACAGATCCCTGAGTGCGGAAGTACCGCACCGGGCTCCTCAGTAATACTCGCTTCCGCAATCAGCAAGGCCTATCCAGAAACATCCTTCCTTACAGCCTTCGCCTTGTCTGTTATTGCCTGCAGTGAGGTTGGCTTATGTTTCTTCGGCCCTACCATGTCCGATATAAGTTCCCTAAGCAGACTACGTACTACTGTCAGGCTCTTTCCCGTGTAGTCGGCTCTCCCGCCCTTAGAGTACTATGAGCTGATCCGACTTCCTGGGATACTACAGTCACCTCACCTTTCGGCTTGGCTTCCCTACCTCAATCCTCAAATATGAATGGTACCATTGATTTTCACTGACGCCTCGGTGCACGCCACTACTATGTGTCCCTGTATACTACTCTGTTTGAAAAATTACAGGATACCCCGGGATCTCCCAAGTTCCTGACACTTCTCTCCTTGCATGCCACGGCCTGAGGACCCCGCAGCCCTAAATGGCCTCACCTGCTACGGACACTTCGTATTGGCTTCGAGCACGTTAAAACCCTCGCCGACTGCAACTGCCTTTTCGAGGCTGTACCAGCACTTCAGGGTGTGC
>WFRQ01000236.1 GCA_015486425.1 Deltaproteobacteria bacterium
CCTTCAATATGTGTTGAGTGAGCTTATAAAGTGTAGCCCTGGGGTTACAGCCCTTTATCGAATCATCTTCACAAATGTGTTTGATTATCGACTCAAGTGCTGAATTGGCACAGCAAACGGAAGTAGCTGGCTCGGTGGAAACTTTTTTCAATGCATTTTCAAAGTAAGCGTCTCTTAAACCCCACCTTTCCGGCGTTGAAATTTCCTGCCATAGTAGCTTCAAAATTTCAAACCAGGGGGGAGAATTCAATGGCAGAGAAAAGGCAGCATCCTGAGGGAGGCAGAAGGCCCAGCTTTTGGAAGGCTCATATAAAGGCATGTGAAAGAAGCGGACTGAGCGTGGCGGAGTATTGCCGGAGCCAGGGGTTATCCTATCATGCGTTCAGGTACTGGAAGAAGAAGGTTTGCCGGAGCCCAGATAATTCTCAGGTTGCTCTGGTGCAGGTGGGTCGGATTTGTTCTTCTGATAAACCGAACCTGCCAGCAGACAGGTCTGGCAGGCCTGATCTCGGGGTCAGGATAAATGACAGATTCACCATTGAGGTGGGAGATGGCTTTTCGGCCTCTACGCTTTCCAGGCTGATAACAGTAATAGAGTCGTTATGATAGCTCCTTTATTTCCGGATGTGAAAGTTTATCTGGCCCCGGGGGTGACGGATATGAGAAAGGCCATCAACGGGCTTTCGATACTGGTCCAGGAACAGATGGAGCGTGATCCTTTTTCCGGGCATCTCTTTGCTTTCTGCAACAGGAAGAGAGATATCATCAAGGTCTTGTACTGGGACCGGAATGGATTCTGTCTGTGGCAGAAGCGGCTTGAGAGGGAAAGATTCAAATGGCCTGAGTCCCGTGAGGAGATTTTGAACCTGGACATGAGGGAGCTTTCCTGGCTTATTGAGGGCCTTTCAATTTATCAGCAGGAAGCTCATGTAAAGCTTCAGTATACTACTGTTGTCTAATAAGAAATATATAGATATTGTTAAGTAATCTGTTGTAAATATCCTGCGATATGCTATACTGTCTGCATGAACTTGGAACTGTCACAGCTGCCGGATGATGCAGGTAAACTCAAAGCAGTCATAGTTGATCTTAAGCAGAGCTATGAACATAAACTGGATGAACTCAGGGCTGATTTCGAAAAGGAAAACAGTATTCTCATAGAACAGATCCGCCTCTTGAGGGCCCAGCTTTATGGCAGAAAAACCGAGAAAATACCCTTAGAGCACAGAGACACCACCCTTCCCCTTTTTGACATGCCAGAGCCCGAGGAGCTTCCTGTAGAGGAGGTGGAGGTGCCTGCCCACAAAAGGAAGAAACGGGGCAGGAAGCCTCTTCCAAAGGACCTTCCCAGAGAGACAGTCATTCATGACATACCAGAAGAGGAAAAGGTATGCGCCTGCGGTGCCACGCTTGAACGCATAGGAGAAGAGGTGTCCGAGAAGCTGGATATCATCCCTGCAAAGATAAGGGTCATCCGTCATATACGCCCCAAGTATGCCTGTAAAGAATGTGAAGGTTCAAGAGATGAAAGACCTTCGGTGCGCATCGCACCTGTAGAGCCCGAGCTTCTTCCAAAGTCCATTGCAACTCCCGGGCTGATAGCCCACATATTGACGGGCAAGTTTGTTGACCATATGCCTTTTTACAGGCAGGAGAAACAATTTCATCGCCTGGGCATTGACCTGTCCCGCAGAAACATGAGCAGGTGGGCCATCAAGGTTGCAGCAGCCTGTCAGCCCCTTCTTAATCTTTGCCGGGAAGAGGTCCTGTCAGGATACTGCATAAATATAGATGAAACAGCCCTTCAGGTACTGAATGAGCCTGGCAGAGCTGCAAAAACCAAATCCTACATGTGGGTTTTCCGAAGAGGAGATCCTTATCGACCCGTTTTCATCTATGAATATCATCCGACCCGAAGTGGAGATGTTGCTTCGTCATTTCTCCAGGGTTACAAGGGATATGTTCAAACAGATGGCTATATTGGATATGATTTTCTGGACCACTTAACGGATATAGTGCATACGGGCTGCTGGGCGCACGCCCGCCGTTACTTTGTGGATGTCACCAAGGCCCAGGGCAGGAACCGCAAGAAGGCCGGCAGCGCAGACGTGGCCCTGGAATACATAAGAAAACTCTACCGCCTGGAAAGCAGGGCCAGGGATAAAAAGCTGGAGCCGGATGAGATATATGCATTACGTCAGACAAAATCAAAACCCATATTATCTCAATTTAATAAATGGCTGCTGAAACGTTCCGGTCAGACACCGCCCAGGGGACTTTTGGGAAAGGCCATTGCCTATTGTCTGAACCAGTGGGATCGCCTTGAAGGTTATCTGAAGGACGGTCGTCTGTCCATGGATAACAACGCTGCGGAAAATGCAATACGCCCCTTTGTTGTGGGCAGGAAGAACTGGCTGTTCTCCGGTACCCCTGAAGGGGCAGAAGCCAGCGCCCTTTTCTACAGCCTCATAGAAACAGCAAAGGCCAACGGCTTGGAGCCTTACTCCTACCTGAGGTACATATTTGAAAAGCTTCCC
>WFRQ01000237.1 GCA_015486425.1 Deltaproteobacteria bacterium
AATGAGGAAATCAGGAAGGAGTACACCATCCATCCTGACGGCAGCGTGGACTATCACCTTTATATGCGCACCCGCATACTTACATACCGGGGCAGGAAACAGAATGGAGACATGCAGGTTGCATATAACAGCGCCTGGCAAAAGGTCCAGGTGGATATGAGCCGAACAGGCACTGTGCGTGCTGACGGTACCAGGGTCCCGGTAAAAGAAGATGAGATAAATGACATACAGGACCCTGACACTGCCAGGGCTTCCATATACTCGGCTGCACGCATAAGGGTAATAAATTTTCCTGCTGTTGAACCTGGAGCCATGGTAGAAGCAGATATTACCGTTCATACAAGGCGGCCAGGCATTCTATCATTCTGGAAGCGGGAGCACTTCGCACTTTCCGCACCCACTGCTGTAAAAACCGTAATACTCCATGCGCCTGCGTCTGTTCCAGTACACTGGGCTGCAAACAGCAGAATAATACAGGTTGAGAACAGCAGCGCCGGCAATGTGAATACATGGAAATGGACAGGCACCATGCTGCCCAAAATGGTGGATGAACCTCTTTCCCCTCCTGCCCTGCATACCAGTCCCGTGCTGTTCATTACAACCGCAGAGTCCTTCCAGGATGTTGCAGAATTTTACAATGCGCTGGTTCCATGGAAACAGAAAGGAATAACATCAGACCAGGTCCCGTCCAGGCTGAGGGAAATTTCAGATACCGATGAGCTGTATATCCGATTCATGTCCCTGTTCAAACCCTATCCCATCAGTTTTCTTGACACTGATCTCAAGTGTCAGCGCCCGGAAATTACCCTGCAGCGAGGCTATGGCACCCCGCTTCAGTTGGCCTGGCTGTTCAGGGCCATTCTGGAAACCCGCGGGATCAACTCTGACATCTTTGCAGTCGCTGACAGTTGCATGGTATCCATGCTGCCACTGCCCTTCATGCCGGACATATTCAGCCAGTACCTGCTAAACTGCAAAGGGCGGTGGTACAGTTTTTCACGCCGGGAGCTCACACCGGGCATAACCGGGCTTGATTCTCATGTGGCCATAGACCTGGCAGATGGTTCAGTTAACAGGGTAAGCGATTTGACTGAGGACATAACCATTACAACCGTATGCACATCATACCTGACTGATGGCGCCACTGAAGGCATACTTTACTCCCTTGACGCAGGAGACAGCGCTGCAGTTGCCAGACAGGGCTTCAGGTATCTTTCAGGTCCTGAACTGGCTGTTGCAAAATCCATGGTTCTCCATGCGGTAGACCCCATGGCCACAGGAAAGGTGCATTTCTGTCTGCTTGACGACCTTATGAAACCTGTTGGCATAAAAGTTGATTTCAAAATTCCAGAACCTGTCCCTTCGGTTTTTGACAGCTACTTTTTCCCAATCCCGTCCTCATCAATACTGGAGACTTATGTGCAGATTGCACCTGACAGGAAAAATCCTGTATGGTTTCCAGAAAAACGCAGGGATGTCATGGTATTTGCACTGAAACTGCCTCTTGGCGCAGGGATAAAGAGCCTGCCACAGGGCTTTTGCGGGCAAGCAGGACCGTTCTCCTGGAATGTGTCAGTACACAGGGTTGGAAGGACAGTCTATTATACACGGGAGATCGAGACAGAACGTGGCCTGCTGCCTGCTGGAGAGCCGCTTGAAAAATTTCTCAGAGCATTCAGTGAACTTACAGGCCCCGGGCAGGGTATCGTGATGTTCAGCCCATAAGCACTAAGCTGGAAGCTCAAAGCTCAAAGGCGGAAGATAGAAGAGAAAAGTGTATTTGCTCACAGGCAGGCGCATCTAAGGGACAGTCCCTAACACCTGAAGTAGACACTTGAAGTACAAGTAAGTACGTCTGCGCGTCCTCCGCCTTGTATATGCAGCACCCTGTAAGCAGACACAGGAGAATTTGCACGGACTTATTGAGAAGGGGAGCATTCCCCGTTTGTCCCACGATCATAACGTGCTGCGACTGTGTAACTTTTTGAGACTGATTCTGAAACTGTTACGATGTCTCACCAACGTTTTATGCAGGTTTTTTCGCAGAACAAGCCTCAAAAAGCCACTCAGCCTTCGCAATAATAAAAAAGGATGGACAAACGGGGAATGCTCCCATTGAGAAGTTACGTGTATAAATGAATCGCGTTGCCCTTCCAGGCCTAATCGGATATTATGCGGATATAAATAAAATATCTCCGATGGTGGCAGGTGTATCATGATGAGCGATTTTGTTAAAAAATTAAATTTTGGTTTTCAGGCTACCCATAAGGTATTAAACCTGATTGCTGAAATTGATTCCTACAAGGGAAAGTGGAATCTTATAGAAAAGGCAGAAAATATTGCGCTGAAAGAGTTAAGGGAAATTGCAACAATAGAAAGTATTGGCTCATCTACCAGAATAGAAGGAGCTGCTTTGACAGATGCTGAAATATCTGATTTGTTAAAAAATGTCCATATTCAAGAGTTAAACTCAAGGGATGAACAGGAAGTCATGGGATATCATGACACACTGCAGATAATTTATGATAACTTCAGAGAAATTAAGCTTACAGAAAATTATATAAAACAACTTCATCAAAATCTGCTTAAATACAGCGATAAAGATTCAAGGCACAGAGGCAAATACAAGATTATATCAAACAAAGTTGTAGCAAAATACCCTGGAGGAGTAGAAAAAACCATTTTTAACACTACCGAGGTCCATCTTGTTAAAAAAGAGATGGAATCACTGATTTCATGGACAAATCAGGAACTCCAAAAGCATGAAATACATCCATTGATTGTAATATCTCTTTTTATATATGAATTTTTATCAATACATCCATTTCAGGACGGAAATGGCAGATTATCGAGACTGCTGACCACTCTTTTGCTTTTAAAGCATGAATATTATTTCATTCAATATGTATCCTTTGAAAATGCTATTGAGCGGTCTAAGAAGAGATACTATCAGTCACTTATGGCTTGTCAGAAAGGCCGTTATTCAGACAATGAAGATATTTCTATATGGGTAATATTCTTTCTAAGCAAACTGAATGAACTTACAGAAAAATTAGATGAAAAATATGGATATTTCAGGTCTGCTATTGGCTATCTGAATAAGAGACAGAAAAATATACGAAACTATATTGCAGACAATCAGCCAGTAAAAATTTCAGATATTGCTGAAGAATTTAACAATTACAGTATAAATACAATAAAGAAAGACCTGCAATACATGAAAAGAGAGAACGTGCTGAAAACATTAGGAAAAGCACGGGCAACTGTATACATGGTTGCAGAGCAAAGTAATAAAAACACATAATCGGGTAAGGGTTTGACTACCTGGGACACCCGAGCATACAAAGGATATTTAATATGCGCATTGTATGAGCGCTTTGAAAAATTACGTAACTTCTCAATAATGCCAGCAAATCAAACCCATCATGAACGCCCTTGAAATAGTAAAAAAGACGCCCAAAACAAACTGTGGTGAATGCGGCTATCCTGCCTGCATGGCATTCGCCGTGGCTGTGGTTTCCAATGGCGAAGACCTTGCAAAATGCCCATATATACCCCAGGACACAGACGCACGCGCCTCTGGTGATAACATCCAGCGCGTGCATGATCCTGATACGGTACTGCTCAAAACCCTCAAGGCAAAGGTCAAAACCGTTGACATTGCTGAACGTGCCCGGAGGCTCGGAGGAAAAATGGTGGACCAGA
>WFRQ01000238.1 GCA_015486425.1 Deltaproteobacteria bacterium
GACAGAGTTGTCACCACTGAAAACAGCATTCATAAACCCTTCGGACCTGCGAGAGGTGCTTACAAACCTCATATTCAATGCAGTGGATGCCATGCCTGACGGTGGAGAAATCACAATCAGAAGCGAGGACCTTGGAGATTCCCTGCAGTGTTCTGTGTCAGACACAGGAATCGGACTTGCCCCTGAAATCAAGGACAGAATTTTTGACCCTTTCTTTACCACAAAGGGACAGGGCACAGGAATCGGGCTCTCTGTATCCTATGCCATAGTGGAAAATCACGGAGGAACTCTGACAGTTGACAGTGTGCCAGGGGAAGGCACTACATTTACCATCATCCTGCCGTTCAGCACCCATGATGCCTTAAAAAATCTTCAATAAGCGTATTCTGCGCATCAAGCGGTGACATGCCCTCCTCGTGGATCAGCATCCACACGCAGCGCATAAAGGCCCTGTACAGGTCAGGGCGGACATGCACCATCATAGGCACAGCCTCATCCTCATTATTCTGCACGCAGCAGGTTCCAGGACAATGGTCAGATGTCACCATTTCTCTGGTTATCCCAGTGGCCACAGCTTGTTTTTCTTTGGTTTCCTTCATATCAGACCCTTATGTTGCCTGCACGTCACAGATACCACACATCCGAATCCACGGACAGAGCATCACCTGCATTCGCCCCGGCCATATACATGTTGAAAGGTATCTACTTACAGGGTACCGCATCTGCCGCGTTGTCAGGGCTCGAAGTACGGGAAGTACGCCTTCGCCCCCTCCGCCTTGCATCTGCAGCACCCCCTGAGCAGATACGTGGCAAGGAAAAAATTGTTGTGTGAAAAGCGTCTTTACGTTATGGGAATTCATCCTTGAGGGGGTTGAGCAGTTACGTTGAAAGTTTGCATAGAAAAAATACCTGTGCTATTACAGAATCTGAAGGGTAAAGCAAATATTTTCATACTCTCAGGGAGATTATCTCACATGCCTGCAAAAGCAAAAATTCTGGCCTTAAGCATTATGTACGCATTCTGCCTGTCAACAGCGGCAGAAACACTGGCTCAGCAACCTTCCATTACAGGCCATCATCAGACACCTTCTTCAGAAACACAGATGGATATGCCTCCAGTTAAAAAAATTGGTCAGGGTATATTCCGCCTTGGAACCATACAGATTAACAAAAGGACCGGCTCAATTACCTTTCCTGCCAGGGTCAACATGGACCACGGACTTGTCGAATATCTACTGGTAAAATCCACAGGCAAAACCCATGAAAGCGTGCTTCGAACAGAGGTTGATCCCTATTACCTGAATCTTGCCTTTCTCCTGCTCGGCTTTGAGGGCACAACAAGCCCGCTTGCCCAGCAGGGAGCATCAGACATACCTACAGGTGATCCGGTAAAAATTGACCTTATATATCACAATAAAAAGGGCAGTGTAAGGTCTTCCGCAAAGGCATGGCTTATGAAAAAAAAGAACGGAACAGACGGAATACCGGAAATGAAATGGCTTTACACCGGGTCAGTTGTACAACAGGGAAAATTCATGGCGCAGCTTCAGGGCTCCATTATTGCGGTCTTTCATGATCCTGCCGCACTCATTGACAACACTGACCCGGATGGAAACAATGACGAAATATGGTTCGTAAACCAGGATAATGTGCCGCCTGAAGGTACAGATGTCATAGTCAAAATTTCTGCTATAAGATAGGTCCTACCATCATGCATAGATATGCCAGTAAATTCCCGAATTCAATTTTTACCGCAGTAATCCTAACATTAATTCTGCTGTTTAACGTGCCCTCAGCTTCAGGTGCCGCAGCAGACCTGTCTGCAACATATGGAAACCGACACGATCTGTCCCTCAAGGTGGAAATACAACACGCCATTGGAAAGGGCCTGGATTTCCTGCAATCATGCCAGCAGGATGGAGGATGGTGGTCTCAGTCTGAATACCCCGCGCTTACAGCACTGGTTCTCACAGCATTTGCCGGAGACCCATCTGGTTTTTATAAAAAATCTGCCTCAAAAGCAATTGATAAAGGATATAAATATATTCTGAAATGTCAGAAACCGGATGGGGGTATATATGTGGCAGGCCTTGCTAATTACAACACATCAGTTTCTCTTACGGCGCTTGTAGTAGCCCGGAATCCTGCCTTTAAACCTGCAGAGGAAAAGGCTCGCAGATTCATCATTGGTCTTCAGGACAGGAAAAAAACTAATGGCATCAAGGGCGACAACCCGTTTTATGGAGGCATAGGATATGGAGGAAGATATAAACATTCTGACCTCTCCAATACGATGATGGCCCTTGAGGCACTCTATTTCAGCAAGTATATGCAGCAGGCCGAAAAAGTGAACCCAGAAGAAGACCTTGACTGGGATGCTGCAGTCAAATTCGTTACGCGTTGCCAGAACCTTCCAGACTACAATGACCAGCCATGGGCCAGTGATGACCCGGCCAACAGAGGGGGGTTTGTATATTTTCCAGGCAACAGTAAGGCCGGAGAGATGAAGCTGCCTGATGGTCGAACTGCGCTGCGTTCCTATGGAAGTATGAGCTATGCAGGTCTTTTAAGCTTCATCTATGCAGATATGGACCGCAGTGACCCGCGGATAAAGGCTGCCATGGAATGGTTGAGCAACAATTACTCTCTTGACGAAAATCCCGGACTTGGCAAGCAGGGGCTGTTCTATTACTACCACACAATGGCCAAGGCACTTTCCGCAGCGGATGTGGATACTCTCACACTGAAAAATGGTTCAAAACTCAACTGGCGAAAACAACTTGCGGAAAGGCTCATAAATATTCAAAATTCAAATGGTTCCTGGGTTAATGAAAATGGTCGATGGTGGGAAAAAGATCCTGTGCTGGTAACCTCATACTCGTTACTTGCCCTGGAAATTCTGTGGCGCGGCCTGTGAACGCTGCAAAAATTTTCCGAACAGGATATCCGTCCATAAGAAACCTTGTGCGCAGCGCCTGACGCGCAGCAGGGCCGCAACTTGCCTCCCATTCAGGGCAGGCCCCAGTAAACCTCTCTCCAACCGCCGGTGCGTACACTGCATCAGGTCTGAGGGATACACGGTAAGAGTATGAATGAGCCGGGGCTGAACATCATTACAGCCCTGCATCTCCGATTCTGACCACTGCTGTTCCCCTTCACACGGTCTGCAGAGCCTTCTATCAGAGAACCTGCAGGACTGTATACAGACCTTGCCATTAATGGTAAATGATTTCCCATAGTAGAAAAATTATTCCACCGCAACACGCCTTTTTTTAAAAAAACACCTCACAATCACCGTTTTATGCCAGTTTTTTTGATAGAAACATTGGTACATTTTTTGCGTATCTTAATTAAATAATGCGCAAAATTTCGTATGTGACGCAGAATTATTTTCCTGTTTTCATAATAGCAAAAAAATTAAGTAACTTTTGAACATATTCGCTAACTGCAAAAAGATCGCCTTGTTTTTCTGTTGCAGGTGAAAAATTCTTTGCGTTCGCTGCGTCTTGCGGTTCATTTTTTTGTTTTTTAAACTGTCTTTTTCGCTCAAAACGCAAAGATAATGATACTTTCTCCTTGCTTGATAGCCAATGGGGGAAAAACCATACAGCACGATGTTGAAAAGTTATACATCGTCAACTGTCCATACAGGGGGGGAAGCATGAAAAACGTAATATCAATAATCATCATGACTGCTGCCATGCTGACACTAATCACCTCTGCTGCACCGGCAGCAACAAGTCTGTATCAGTGGGGCATGAACGTAAATGGCTCCTTTTTCACAGGAAACATATACGGTGGAAACTCCCTTGATGATGTTCCCGGCCTGAACCATGAATCTTTTAATGAGAGCCAGGGCATCGGCAGCATGACCTGGACATATA
>WFRQ01000239.1 GCA_015486425.1 Deltaproteobacteria bacterium
CAAACTCCAGTTTGGGAACGCATACCCGGAAGCTCCAGCTTCCAGACAAGGGCAGGTAATGCCGCACAGCCGGTATTAAAAGGAATGAAGCAGGAGCTTCTGTCAATTTGGTACCCAAACTGGAGTTTGGGCACCAGCACGAACGTGTCACGCCTCCGTCATTCCGGCAGGTTGCTATCCGGAATCCATAAAGTAAAAGTATCTGCTCAGGAGGTACCGCATCTGCTTCGTTGTCGGGGGCTCGAAATACGACTTCGCCCCCTCCGCCTTGCATCTGCAGCACCCTCTGAGCAGATACATATCACGACAAAAATTGTTGTGTGAAAAGCAACTTTCCGTTATGGGAATTCATCATTGAGGGGGTGAGCAGTTAGAAAGATTAACAATGGCAGTAGACATGCCATGACAAATGCTTACTTTACTGAAAAATGCACTGATTTTTGTGTATCACTTTTTCAAATATGACCTGCCGCGTTGCAGTAACTTGCCGTGAACAATAAGATTTCACTTGTTTTTTTCATGGCAGAGGGTGCTGCACAGGACAGGTGGAAAACAGCCTTGAAGGGCCGTTTTTTAAAAATAGGGATTTAGAAATTTCCATTTTCAAGATTCTTTAAGTATGAAAAATTTTTAAAAATATCAGGAGGAAAACAAAATGAGCAAAGTAATAGGAATTGACCTTGGCACAACCAACTCATGTGTCGCAATCATGGAAGGTGGTGACCCCAAGGTTCTGACCAATGCCGAAGGTGGTCGCACAACCCCCTCCATAGTGGCATTCACGGACAAGGGTGAACGCCTTGTGGGAATGCTTGCGAAGCGCCAGGCAGTTACCAATCCGGAAAATACCGTATTTGCCGTAAAGCGGCTTATCGGAAGGAAATATTCAGACCCTGAAGTTGTCAAATCAAGAGACATCGTATCGTACAAGATTGTTGAGGGGCCTGACGGAGATGCATATGTAAAAATCGGCGACAAGGACTACAGCCCGGCGGAAATATCTGCCATGGTGCTCTCCAAGATGAAACAGACTGCAGAGGAGTACCTTGGTGGTGAAAAGGTTACAGAGGCTGTTATCACTGTACCGGCTTACTTCAACGACAGTCAGCGCCAGGCAACAAAGGATGCCGGACGTATTGCAGGCCTGGATGTGCTCAGGATCATTAACGAGCCCACAGCCGCTGCTCTTGCATACGGTCTCGACAAGAAATCTGAAGAAAAAATCGCCGTATTTGACCTTGGTGGCGGTACTTTTGACGTATCCATCCTGGAGATTGGAGAGGGCGTTTTCGAGGTAAAGGCCACAAACGGTGATACATTCCTTGGCGGCGAGGACTTTGACCTGCGGATAGTGGACTGGCTCGCAGATGAATTCCAGAAGGAGAATACTGTTGATCTCAGGCAGGACAGAATGGCCCTCCAGAGACTCAAGGAAGCAGCGGAAAAGGCAAAGTGTGAACTCTCCACCACTACTGAAACCGAAATCAACCTGCCGTTTATCACTGCTGATGCAAGCGGCCCCAAGCACCTTGTTATAAAACTTACCAGGGCGAAACTTGAGCAGCTTGTGGCAGACCTTATTGACAGGCTGGCTGGGCCGTGCGAAACCGCGCTCAAGGATGCAGGGCTCACAATGGGTGATATCGACGAGGTTGTTCTTGTTGGCGGTATGACCCGTATGCCCAGGGTTCAGGAAAAGGTAAAGGAGATATTTGGCAAGGAGCCTCACAAGGGCGTTAACCCCGACGAGGTTGTGGCAATTGGTGCTGCCATCCAGGGTGCGGTGCTCAAGGGTGATGTGAAGGACGTACTGCTTCTTGATGTTACGCCGCTTTCCCTTGGCATCGAAACCATGGGCGGTGTCATGACCAAACTTATTGAAAAGAACACCACCATACCTGCCAAGAAGAGCCAGATATTCACCACTGCGGCAGATAACCAGAATGCGGTTACAATTCACGTGCTGCAGGGTGAACGCGAGATGGCGGCAGACAACAAGACCATCGGTCGCTTTGAGCTGGTAGGGATTCCCCCGGCGCCAAGAGGGGTGCCGCAGATTGAGGTTACCTTTGATATTGACGCAAACGGTATTCTGAATGTGTCAGCCAAGGATATGGCCACAGGCAAGGAGCAGTCCATCAGGATTCAGGCATCCAGCGGTCTCTCTGAAGAGGAGATCAAGAACATGCAGAAGGATGCCGAGCTCCATGCAGAAGAGGACAGAAAGCGCAAGGAGCTGGCAGAGGCCAGAAATGCAGCGGACAACCTGGTTTACACCACGGAAAAGAGCATGCAGGAACTTGGCGACAAGGTTGACCAGGCAACAAGAGATCAGATCAACGACAAAATCGCGGCTGTGAAAAAGGCAGTTGAAGGTGAAGACGTTGATGCCATCAAAAAGGCTCAGGATGAACTCATGCAGGCATCTCACAAACTGGCAGAGATGATGTATCAGCAGCAGGCAGGAGCCGCTGGGCCAGGTGGTGCTGGTGCTGCCGGTGGCGCTGCAGCAGGTGGAGCAGCAGGCGCCGGGGCCGCAGGCGGTGGAGCTGCCCAGGGCGGCGGAAGCGATGACGATGTTGTGGATGCTGACTTTGAAGATGTAAAGTAAAGGCTGACCCAGAAGCCGCAGCCGCTTACCACATATTAATTAACAACAAAAACCGCTGTACCGGAATTTCCGGTGCAGCGGTTTTTTTTGTTTGTACTGTTGAAGCACGGTGCAAAAATAATTTTCCTGATTTTCTGTTCTAATATGCAGGGTGCACACCGACAACAAGGGCGGGAAGTATTCCTCCCCTGCATATTTTTTAAATCCTGATTTGAGCGATTGTTCGGATTTACTGCATATCTGCGAAAGAGGAATTCCCATTATAGTCGGCTATATGGGGATTTCGATGACAAAGGAGATTCGGTGAAGACGGTAATCCCGCAGGGTTTCAAAATTGGAAAGTTATAATCGATGTAACTCCTTTGAATGTCCATTTCAAAATGATTTTCCACATTTTGAAACGCTCAACTTAGGTTAAAGTAATGACTCAAATGAGACGATATAAAAAATAAGATAAAAAAGGTTAAAAAACTCTTGACAATCCTTTTTAGGGCATGTATTTTATACTCAACACAAAACCTCAGAATAATACTCAAAGTGGAGGACTCATCATGATCAAAAATCTGAATGATCTCAAAACAAAACGCGAACTGGTACACCAGATAGACTGGACCATGACTCCTGAAAAGGCAGTAGATATGTATCTTGAATGGGGTGCAGGATGGACAAGGGGAAATGAATTTGTCCGAAGCGAAGAGGATGAGTCAATCTACTTTGTAATATATGACTGGGAATCTCCAGCGCAGGTAACACTGCTCAGGCGCTCGTCAAAAGACGTTGAAGAACTGGCTAAGATCCCGGTCAAGGAAGAACTTGTAACGAAATCTATTGATGAAGGCGGAAAAAGGGCTGGCGTTGGTGTCTATTCGCTGAATGATGAACTTAAAAAGTGGCTGGCACAGGAAATAGACGGCCCGTCACCTGAATATATGAATTAAAACCGTTGCTCATAATGCCATAACTGAAGCAACATACCTCCTATCCCTTCCTCCTCCTGGAGAGCGGCCCCCCCCCAAATTGCCGCTCTCCTTTTTTTATCTAAATACCAGTTCTGGGGCCTGCGGAATTCGTCCGGCGTCTGGTTGCTGCCCCGCCCCTTGGCAAGCAATAGTAAGTGCATCTCTTTTATCAGACGCAGTGACAGCGGGAATACTTTGCGCAAACGCGCAAGACTATGGTCCTGGGCTGCCACATAGTTGCTCACCTCCCGGACATCATCCACCGGCAAACCGGGCTCCATGTCCAGTTCGAAAAGCAGGAGATCGGATAGCGATGACTACGTTCTTTCGATCATGAAGGAAAATACTGACTCCTTGCGGACATACATATAGAGGAACAGGCAGATATCAGGCAGGAAGGTGGAAATACTGTCCAACCGCCCGAGAAAAAGCAGCGGCTGGTCGAACTTTCCGCACAACTCCGGCGTCCACTCAATGGGCGGTTTCGGGGGAAGTGGTGCGGGGACAAAGGCCCGGGCCTCCTCACCCACCGTTGATATGGTTATATAATGTCCCTGGAGTTCTCGTTTCATCGTTTTCCCGTATCCTAAAACAAGCCCTTGTGTTATTTTAGGTTATGGCCTTATCTTAAAATAGCAAAGGTGTATCAAGAGTCGAGCATCATAGCCTAAAATAACAGTTTTTCTTATTTTAGGATTGTGATATTTCAAAAAACATAATCAGGGAAAACAGATAAACACCAGTTCCCGTTCATTTCCCC
>WFRQ01000240.1 GCA_015486425.1 Deltaproteobacteria bacterium
CTCCACGACTATCCGGCAATGTCAGTGCCGGCAGATCATCATCTAATTGTTGCTGCCATGAAGGCTGCTGAGGAAGCAGGCAGAAAGCTGCGTGTTGAGACCACAGGCGGAGGCAGTGATGCCAATATTTTGAACTCCAAGGGCCTTGACGCCCTTATCCTTGGTATTGGCATGCAGAATGTCCACACCACCAGTGAGTTCATTCTTATGGAAGACATGGTAAGGACAGCGGAGCTGGTCTCAGGCATCATTACCACCTGGTGCTGTGACAGATGAGCCATTCAAGGGGTGCAGCAGATGCAAGGCGGAGGGGGAGAAGGCGTATTTCGCGTACTTCGAACCTTTGACAACGCAGCAGATGCGGTACCCTGTGAGTAGATATCATCAGTCACAATAAAGGCGCATGCAGCCTCAGGGCATCCATTCCTCCTCTTCGTCACCCTGCCGGGCCTCTGCCATTCTCTGATACATGACTTCTAACAATTCAGGAATGCCCTTTCCTGTTGCGGCTGAGATGGAGAAAATGGCGTTTGCTTCTACGTTCATGGTGGTCACAAGCAGGTTTTTCAAGGCTTCCATCTCTTCAGGCGGTGTTATGTCCATCTTGTTGAGTGCGATGATTCTCGGTTTGTCCGTAAGAGGTGCGTGGTACTGAGCCAGTTCCTTTTCCAGCATTCTGAATGTTGACGCGGCCTTTTCCGGCCCCTCAGAGGCGTCAATGATGTAGAGAAGTGCCCCTGTCCGCTCTATGTGGCGAAGAAATTCTATGCCCATGCCCACGCCGTCATGGGCCCCTTCGATAAGCCCTGGGATGTCAGCGACAGTCATGGTACGCTCATCGCTCAGCTCCACCACACCGAGGCTTGGAATCAGCGTGGTAAACGGGTAATCAGCAATCTTTGGCCGTGCCGCAGAGACCCTGGACAGGAATGTGGATTTTCCTGCGTTGGGCGCGCCTACAAGGCCGGTGTCAGCCATGAGTTTCAGCTCAAGAAGCAGACGGCGCTCTTCTCCCTCAAGTCCGGGCTGCGCGAATGATGGCGCCTGATTGGTGGCTGAGACATATCTGGCATTGCCTCTTCCGCCAAGTCCGCCAGCAGCAGCAATCCATTCCTGATTTTTCTCCGTAAGGTCTGCCAGTATGTTGCCTGACTCTGCATCCCGCACAAGTGTCCCCTGCGGCACCTTTATGATGACATCCTTTCCCCTTTTTCCGTGCTGATTTTTCCCCCTGCCTGCCTGGCCTCTGCCTGCAGCAAAGCGCTTGGCGCGACGAAATGTCTGCAGTGTATTCAGGCCTGTGTCAACCTTCATTATGACACTGCCCCCATGGCCCCCGTCACCACCGTCAGGTCCGCCTTTTGGCACATATTTTTCTCTGCGGAAGCTTACGCAGCCAGCGCCGCCGTGTCCTCCTGAAACCGAGATTTCTGCTTCATCTATAAAATTCATAATATATTTATCCTGCCTGATTACCTGTGTTTTTGTAACTGATCAGCGTTGTCTCGCTCAAAGAGTTGCGATGTTGAGGAGCTTTCCACCGCTCAATTTATATTCCAATGAACTATTCACCCCCCCCTCCAGGATGAATTCCCATAACGGAAAGTCGCTTTTCACACAACATTTTTTGTCTTGACACGTATCTGCTCAGGGGGCGCTGCAGATGCAAGGCGGAGGGGGCGAAGGCGTACTTTCCGTACTTCGAGCCCCGGACAACGCAGCAGATGCGGTACCCCCTGAGCAGATGCAAATATCCTTGAAAATCTGTATATGAACGTTATTCTGCTTCATGCCCTGAAATTCAAGCCGGAAGGCCATTATGCCGATTTTAATAAGGTAAAAAGTCGTTAGCGTGTATAATGCGTATTTTCTCAAATGAATATAAGGTACTGTAAAATGAATAAGCATGGAACGGATTTTGTCATTACTTTCTTCTCTTTCATCATTCTCACCGTCTGGTCAGGCCCTGGGTGGTGTGCCACATACGGATGGGCCGGGCTGGCTGATTTTGGCTGTGTGACAGACTACAATCTCTTTCTTACAGGCGATCTCGGCTATCGTAATTCTGATATTCAAGGCAGGGCAGCCGTTGGCGGTGATGCCAGGATGACCAGTTTCAGTGTAGGTGAAAAAGCGGCTCCTGCAGACTATTCCCTTGTGGTAGGGGGCAATCTCCGGGCAGGAGGTCGTGGGGATTCCGCTGGAGGTCAGGTCAATAATGGCGGAATCCTTGCAGGAGGAAATGTAAAGCTCAGGCGTGTGGGTGTTCCTCAGGGTGATGTAGTATCTGGCGGCAATCTGAAACTTAAGAGTCTTACTGTGGAAAACGGAGATGCAGAGGCCAATGGCAATGTGCGTATCTCAGAGGCTTATGTGGCCGGGGATGTTACATCAGGGCGAAACGTCAGGCTGAAAAGTTCAACTGTTGGCAGTATTTCCGCATCGCGGCATGTAAAACTCAAAAAATCAGCCGTACTGGGAAATGTAGAGGCAGGCGGCAGGGTCAAAATGGTAGAGTCTGGTGTGCAGGGTGATGTAACCTCAGGAGGCAGGGTCAGGCTCAACTCTTCCGGAGTTGAGGGAGAGGTGCATGACCATGCGGTGGTCAGTGATTCTGTACTGAATCATCAGGATGTTGAGGTTTTTGATTTTTCGTCAGTGAGGCTTGACAATCTTTCCGCTGCCCTGTGGCAGGAAAACAGCTCTATAGTAAATCTGGATGTTGATAATGGCAATATGCTGGAGTTTACGGCTGGCAGCGGCTACAACTATTTTAATGTCCTTGCAGAAGACATGATGGCGGCAAGCGGCCTTGTTATTAACGGACCTTCAGACGCTGTAGTGATTATAAACGTGAAGGGCGGGCAGGAAATGGATATGCATGATATGGCATTCCGCCTGTCTGGCGGTATCGGAAGCACTGACGTGATTTATAACTTTCATGATGCTGAGAATATGAGACTTCACAACCTCGAACTCCTGGGCTCAATGCTTGCACCTGATGCCCACGTTTCTTTCTACAGCGGGGCGCTTGAAGGCATCCTTATGGCAGAATCCCTCTATGGCGGTAAAAAGGATCCGTTTGACGGCATACTGCACAGCGTACAGATAAATCAGGCACAGAAGGCCGTTCCCGTGCCGGGAACCCTGATCCTCCTTGCGCCTGGTCTTGCCGTGCTGTTCTACTGCAGGAGACGACTTTCAGGTCAGGCAGTGTGACGAAATCCTGTGGCCTGTCCGGAATCTGACTCAATTCAGGCAGAAATAACCGGCATCGTTCGCCGCATTCAGGTGTGGCTCAACCTGTTTCCACCCTCAGTCTTCAGTACCAGTATCCCATTCCCAGCAGCCTGTTTCTCGGCGGTTTTTCAGCGCGTGGAAGCGCCTGGAAATCCGCCTGTCTGTCAGGTGCATCCATTGGCTTTTGTGAATGCGGTCCCTCTTTTTCTATTTCCATAAGGCGGCGTATCCTCTCCTCTGTGGGAGGGTGAGTGCGCAGGATGGATGGGCTGGGATTGTTCATGCCAGGCAGGAACAGTTGTTTAAGCAGGCTCTGCTCGTAGCGCTCCATTTTTTCAAGAGCAGAAGCAAGACCGGCAGGGTCACCGGTTAGCCTTGCCGCCTCGAGGTCAGCGTCAAATTCCCTTACACGCGAAACCGCAAGCTGCATCAGAGAGCTTATGGTTGGTGCGAATATCAGCAGCAGAATTGCGGTCCAGGAGATTCCTGCCTGCCCTGACATAACAATGGGCAGGTTCACCAGTATAAGTATCTGGCCAGCCATTGAGAGAGACGCTGTAAGTCGTCCCACTGCGTCTGCCACTGCCATTACCTGAATATCATTGTTCCTCAGATGCCCGACCTCATGGGCCAGCACACCTGTAAGCTCCCTGAGCGTCAGGTTCCGGAGCAGTCCATCTGTTACTGCAATGGAGGCATTGTACCTGCTTCCCACTGTAAATGCGTTCATTATGGGAGTATGCACAAGGAAAAGCCGCGGTACAGCAGGCAGTTCAGCCCTTTTTGCAAGTTCCTGAACCACGCGGTACAGCTCAGATGCCTCAGACGGGTCAAGGGGCCTGGCATGGTACATGCGCAGTATAAGGCCTGGCGAAATCCTTATGGTGATGACGAGTGAAAAAACAGTCATCCAGAATACCCAGGGCAGTATGTTTCCGCCCAGCAGGAGTTCTGCTGTTATTGAAAGCAGCAGAGACATACCCCCGATAAGCAGAACTGTCTGAAATGCATTGATCAGTTTGTGTCTGTTCATCAGAAAATCCTGTTTTTCATTTCTCTGTGAACCGTCTCCATGTGTCTGATTGTTTCGCGCAGTTCTTCTACTTCATCAAGAAGGTCAAGAACCATGGCAACCCCCGGCAGGTTCAAGCCCATATCCCGCTGCAGGCTGATGGCCTTGCAGGTGCGTACCACGCATTCACCATGGAACTGAAGGCCTCTGTCATCGCCTTCAGGTTCAAGTATGCCTTCGTCTATAAGGTCCAGAACATAGTCTGCGTGCACCCTGCAGAGTCTGCACAGTTCCCCAAGACTCAGTTCCTTCTGTTCCTCAAGTATTATTCCTTCAATAACTGGTAACAAGTCTCGTTTCTGATTCATGATCTATACCCCCAGCCCGGCCCGCGGATTAAATGCCATTTCCTTCTGCATCTGTTTGTAAATTTCCCTGGCACGTTCACTGTCTGCAGGGGGCAGGGCTATCTGCAGCACCACATACAGGTCTCCAGGTGGTTTTCCTGGAAGGCCCCTGCCTTTGAGCCGCAGTTTCTGACCCTGCCTGGAACCAGGTGGAATTTTCAGGTCAACAGGGCCTGATGGCGTAGGTACCTTAACCTTTGCGCCAAGAGCGGCCTCATAGGGCGCTACAGGCAGGTCAAGGTAAACATCCTTCCCCTTGACCCTGTAAAGTGAGTGAGGGTTGAATGCCACTTCAAGCAGAAGGTCACCTGCAGGCCCTCCACCAATGCCTGGGCTGCCCTGTCCCTTGAGCCTTATATGCTGTCCCGGCCGTATGCCCCTGGGTATTTTTACCCTGAGTGTGCGTTCTTCTGTTTTAACATGGCCATCCGGGGACAGTACCGGGTGCTGGAGTTTTATCTCTCGCGTGGAGCCCTGATAACTGTCCTCAAGGTCAATGTATATTTTGGCGCGGTGATCTTCGCCCCTGGACTTGAAGGTGGTGTAAGAACGACGACCTCCTCTTCCGCCGCCAGGTTGCCTGCCGAACAGCAGTTCAAAAAAGTCACTGTAATCTTCGGCATCACCTGCAGTAAAGCCTCCACCGCTGAACTCAAATCCTGCATCCCAGTCAGGTGGCGGCTGGAAGTCCTGTCCTGCCTGCCAGTTGGCACCAAGTCGGTCGTATGCAGCGCGCTTTTCAGGGTCCTTGAGTACCTCGTATGCCTCGCCTATCTCCTTGAAGCGTCTGTCGGCATCTGCCTCCTTGCTTACGTCCGGATGATATTTTCTGGCAAGTTTTCGGTATGCCTTTTTAATTTCATCCTGGGTCGCGTCTTTTTTTACGCCCAGTATCTCATAATAATCTTTATATTCCATGTCGTATTATCAACCCTGTCTAACGTCGTAAATATACTGGATGAGAGTGTTCTGCCTGACGGTCGGCCAATGCAATACAGGAAAATGCTCAATGTGTATTTACCCATGCCATAAGGGTGCCTGCATCCATGGCGCCGGACTGCCGGGCTGCCTCACGGCCTCCTTTGAACAGTATCACAGTGGGTATGCTCTGTATACCGAACATGCCTGCAACCTGCCTGGCTTCCTCAGTGTTGACCTTGGCTACCCGTACATTTGGCTCAAGCTGTGCTGCTGCCTGTTCCATGGCAGGGGCCATCATTCTGCATGGTC
>WFRQ01000241.1 GCA_015486425.1 Deltaproteobacteria bacterium
AGGCCATCGTGACCAGAGACTATGCCAGGAGCAGGAAATTTATGGCAGAGGTGGATGCATCCCTTGTGCTTACCAATGCATCCACGAGGTTCAATGATGGCGGTCAGCTTGGCCTTGGCGCAGAGATCGGTATCAGTACCTCAAAGCTCCATGCCTATGGCCCCATGGGTCTTGAAGAGCTTACTACAACCAAGTTCATCGGGTATGGAAACGGTCAGGTCAGGGAGTGATGTCACGTGAACCCTGGCGTATTCCTATAACCCCTGATTTGAGGATAAAGGCTTTTTGATTTGGCTGGATGTACCAGAAAGACAGGCATATTCGGAGGAACCCTTGATCCGGTTCACCTTGGGCACCTGCGCTCTGCTGAAGAGATCATTGATGCATTCGGGCTGCATGAGATATGGTTCATCCCGGCAGCCCGCCCTCCTCACAAGGACGCCCCTGCCATAACAGGGTTTCAACACCGTCTCAGCATGGTCAGGCTGGCAGTGAGCGGCAACCCCAGGTTCAGGGTCCTTGACATGGAGTCCAGGCGTCCGGGGCCTTCCTATTCCATTGATACCCTCAGGGAATTGAATCGCAGGTATGGCAAAAGCCATGATTTTTTTTTCATCATGGGCGCTGATGCCTTCCTGGATATTGAAATATGGAAAGAATACCGTAAACTTGTTGATTTCTGCTCAATAATTGTTATGAGCAGGGATGACACATTGTACAGTGAGGCAAAGGCTGTTATTGCACGGGCATGGCCTGAATATACAAGCCCTGAGCCGCACTGCTTTAATTGCGGAAACAGCGGCAGAATATTTTTCCAAAAGGTGACCCGGCTGGAGATATCTGCCACATCAATCAGGGAAAAGGTCCGCAGGGGTAAGTCCATACGGTACCTGGTACCGGAAAACGTCAGAGAGTATATGGAGACAAACAGACTTTATACGCAAGAGCTTAAGGAAAACAACCTGGAAGATAACACTGAATATTCAAAGCCCGGCCCTGACTCAGCAAGGGCAGTGGAAATAGCCAGGGCCATTCATGACAACAAGGGTGAAGACATAGTTGTGCTTGACATAAGGGGCTTGTCCGCCTTTGCAGACTTTTTCATAATAGCGCATGGCCGCTCTACAAGGCATGTGGAAGGAATTACAGGAAAAATACGCAGAAGCCTGAGAGACAAAAAAATAAGGTGCAGCGGAGTTGAAGGTGAAAGCGAGTCCAAGTGGGTGTTGATGGATTATGATGACTGCATAGTGCATATTTTTTACGAGCCAGTGCGTGCATTTTATGACCTTGAAGGGCTGTGGGCCGATGCTCCGAGGCTTGACTGGCAGGAGGCCCAGGGGGCTGAAAATCCTTCATCTGCACGTGCAGGGGGCTGAAGACCGCATGAAGGAGATACTTGTCTCCCTTGATCATGTCAGCAGGATATATCAGGTACGCGAGGGATTTTTTTCTGCAAGAAAGAAGGCTGTCCGTGCCCTGGATAATGTAAATCTGGAGCTCAGGAGAGATGAAATCCTGGGTCTTGTAGGCGAGAGCGGATGCGGAAAATCCACGCTTGCCAGGGTTACTCTGGGGCTTGAAAGCCCTGACAGCGGCCATGTAAAATTTCAGGGAAGGGACATTGCCAGCCAGGACAGGGTTCAGCGCAGGGCCTTCAGGCAGAAGGCCCAGATGATATTCCAGGACCCGTTCTCGTCTCTTAATCCAAGGAAGACCATATTCCAGACAATCAGGGAACCGCTCAGGATTCATGGGCTGTGTCCTGATGGCAGGTACAGGGAGCGAGTAAGTCAGCTTCTGAGCAGTGCCGGTCTTTCAGACATAGATGTAGCAGATCGCTATCCCCATGAATTTTCCGGAGGCCAGCGTCAGCGAATAGGCCTTGCAAGGGCCCTTGCCACTGATCCGGAACTGATCATTGCAGACGAACCCACCTCTGCCCTTGATGTCTCAATCCAGGCCCAGATAATTAATCTGCTGCTTGACCTTCAGGAAGAGAGAGGGCTTACCTACCTGTTTATATCTCACGACCTGCCAATTATACAGTTTGTAAGCCACAGGGTGGCGGTAATGTACAGGGGGCAGTTGATGGAGCTCATGCCAGGCGGGAATTTTCTGTCACATGGTGGAAATGGCCAGGCAACACGGGCCCGTCACCCTTACACCCGGTATCTTTTAAGCGCTGTGCCACTGCCTGACCCTGACAGCAGACATGTAAAACGGATAGAAACAAGAGAAATATCAGGGACAGGCCTGCCAGGTGAATCCGCAGGCTGCGCCTTTGCGCCAAGATGTCCTGATGCAGTGGAAATTTGTCGAAAAGAAAGGCCCCAATGGCAGCAGATTGCGGATGAACATTTTGCCGCATGTCACAGCCCCCTGGAACAGAATTCATAACTGCTGATAGTCAGGATATAAATATAATTAAGGATATAAATATAATATGGAAATAGAAGACAGCATTACAGATATGCTTGAAATAGAGGACAGTGATTCAATTGAAATCCCTGAAGAGCTGCCGGTTATGGCAGTACGGGATATCATTATCTTTCCCTCCATGATAGTTCCTCTGTTTGTAGGCCGCGAGATATCAGTCGGCGCGGTAAATGAGGCCCTTGCAAATGACAGGCTTATCTTCCTCACCTCCCAGAAGGTTGCGGATGAGGAAAATCC
Source organism: Deltaproteobacteria bacterium (assembly GCA_015486425.1). Lineage (GTDB taxonomy): Bacteria > Desulfobacterota > Dissulfuribacteria > Dissulfuribacterales > QOAL01 > S144-17. The sequence continues at coordinate 2,677 of WFRQ01000241.1, forward strand.
TTCAGTTGACGACCTGTATCATACCGGTGTGGTGGCATCCATAATGCGTACTCTTCAGCTCCCGGACGGACGCCTGAAGATACTGACGCAGGCAATGATAAAGGCTGACGTTGATGAATTTATACAGGAAAAGCCCTATTTCAGAGTGCGCATTACCCCAAGGGGACGGGAGGATGAAACAGAGGAGCCCTCAGTGGAAATTGAAGCCCTGATGCGAAATATCAGGGAACAGGCAGAGAAGCTCCTGAACCTGAAAGGGGTCTATACGCCTGAAATCGGCTCTCTCATGGCAAGCATAGAAGACCCTGGGAGACTTGCAGACCTTGTTGCCTCAAATTTGCAGATAAAGACCTCAAGGGCCCAGGAACTCCTTGAAATGACAGGGACTGTTGAACGCCTCACAGCAGTAAGCGAGCTGCTTGGAAGGGAGCTGGAAGTCTCCACTGTTCAGGCCAGGATACAGTCAGAGGCCAGGGAGGAGATGACCCGCACCCAGCGCGAATATTTCCTCAGGGAACAGCTCAGGGCCATCAAGAAGGAACTTGGCGATATTGACGACAGGGCAATGGATACAGAGGAGTATGCCCTGCGCATAAAAGAGGCGGACATGCCGGAGGATGCGGAAAAGGAGGCGCTCAAACAGTTGAAGCGTCTTGATTCCATGCACCCTGACTCTTCAGAGGCCACCATTGTAAGGACTTATCTGGACTGGCTCACCGAGCTTCCGTGGTCAGTGGCTTCGAGGGATAAACTCCAGGTAAAGCGTGCGCGCAAGATACTGGACGAGGATCACTACGACCTGGAAAAGGTAAAGGAACGTATCCTTGAGTATATTGCGGTGCGCAGGCTTAACAGAAAGGCAAAGGGGCCAATTCTCTGCTTTGTGGGGCCTCCGGGCGTTGGAAAGACATCGCTTGGCCGCTCTATTGCCCGTTCGCTTGGCAGGAAATTTGTGCGCATATCCCTTGGCGGAGTGCGGGATGAGGCTGAAATCCGGGGGCACAGGCGCACGTATGTGGGGGCCCTTCCGGGCCGTATTATTCAGGGAATCAAGCGTGCTGGCACAAACAACCCTGTTTTTATGATGGACGAGGTGGACAAGATTGGTGCAGATTTCCGGGGAGACCCTGCGGCTGCCCTGCTGGAGGTGCTTGATCCTGAGCAGAACAACACCTTTTCAGACCACTATCTCGAGGTGGATTTTGATCTGTCAAAGGTGATGTTCATCCTGACAGCCAACACAACTGACACCATCCCATCGGCCCTGCTTGACCGGCTTGAGATAATCGAACTTTCCGGATACACATCAGAGGACAAGAAGGCCATTGCCCAAAAATATCTCATTCCGAGACAGCTCAAAGAGCATGGCCTCAAGCCCGGAATGCTGGATATAACGCCAGCAGCCATTGACAGAATTATTGAGGAATATACTGAAGAGGCAGGCCTGAGAGAGCTTGAACGCCAGATTGGGGCGCTTTGCAGAAAGACTGCCCTTCGCATAGCCGAGGGTGAGAAGAAAAGTTACAAGATTACCAGAGGCAATCTCGACAAGTTTCTTGGCATACCGCGTTACCTGCCGGATCAGCTCAGGGAAAAGAGCGAGGTGGGTGTGGCAACAGGTCTTGCCTGGACGCCATATGGCGGTGAGATGCTGGAGATAGAGGCAACGCTCATGCCTGGAAAGGGCAATCTTACCCTTACAGGCCTGCTTGGCGAGGTAATGAAGGAGTCTGCCCAGGCTGCTCTGAGTTATGCCAGGAGTCAGGCTGATGAAATCGGGATTGAGCCTGATGTCTTTGATGAAACAGACATACACATTCACGTGCCTGCAGGGGCCATACCCAAGGACGGTCCGTCAGCGGGAGTTACCCTGACCACCGCCCTTATCTCCTCTCTTACCGGCAGGCCCGTGGAGAGGGATATTGCCATGACAGGCGAGATAACGCTTCGCGGGCGTGTCCTGCCCATCGGAGGTTTGAAGGAAAAGGCCCTGGCAGCGCTTCGCGAGGGTATTTTTACTGTTATCATACCTGAGCAGAATCTTAAGGACCTGGAGGATATCCCTGCCAAAATCAGGAAAAAGATAGATTTCAGGCCGGTTCGCCACATGGACCAGGTGCTTGAACTGACAATCGGCCCGAGACCCTGGGTTAAAAAAACCACATCAGGCAAAAAGAAGGGCATCAGAAAGAAGACTGGTACATCAGGCACAGGTCAGAAGCGGGGCAGGAAAAAAAGTGCATCAACCAAATGAAACACTGAATGCCTTGATTGAGCTTAGGGGCTGTCCAAAAATAACTTCCCGATTTCCGGTTTTATACATGTAGCGCACCGATCGGTTCCGCCCGTCAGGGGTATAATTGAAGCAGGACCTAACCCGCTGGTTCCCAAACTCCAGTTTGGGAACGTACAATCGGAAGCTCCAGCTTCCAGGCAATACCAGTTATGCTACGCACGGTATTAAAAGGAATGAAGCAGGAGCTTCAGGCCACGGGGTTCCCAAACAGGAGTTTGGGAACCAGCAAATTAGAACTTCCTTTACTTTGAGCCTTGAGCTTTCAGCTTTGAGCTTATAGACAACCCCTTAATCCAGGTCATATTATGGTAAAGAAACCCTGCATAAACAGACAGCGGCTTGCCGAGACATTCATGAGCCTTGTGAGGATTGACAGCCCTTCCAAGGAAGAGGGCGCTGTGGCTCAATGGATAAGTAGAAATTTTCAGGCCATAAAGGGCTGCTCCGCCAGTTTTGACAACTCTGCGGAGAGTACAGGCTCACAGTGCGGCAACCTTATTATTCATGTTGACGGGGACATTGAAGCGCCTCCGCTGTTCTTCAATGCCCACATGGATACGGTGGAGCCTGGCAGGGGCATTGTACCCCTGTTTGACGGTACGGTGTTCAGGACTGACGGCACCACGGTTCTGGGCTCAGATGACAAGGCGGCCATTGCCATTCTTTTTGAAGTTATCCGCTGCCTCAGGGAGCAGCAGGTATCGCATGGCCCGATTGATATTGTGCTTACCGTGTGCGAGGAGATAGGGCTTCTTGGCGCAAAGTCGCTTGATACCTCCATGTTCAGGGCAAGGGCAGGCTATGCCCTTGATACAACCGACCCGGATATGCTGATCAACAGGGCGCCTGAGGCAGTGCGCCTCTCAATAGAGGTTACTGGCCGGGCTGCTCACGCAGGAATAAACCCGGAAGAGGGCATAAATGCCATTCAGGTGGCGGCAAAGGCCCTTGCCAGTATAAGGCTTGGCCGGATTGACCATGAAACAACGGCCAATATAGGGACTATCCACGGCGGCAAGGCTACCAACATAGTGCCGGACAAGGTGTGCGTTGAGGGCGAGGTGCGCAGCCACAACAGCGCCATGCTCAGAAAGGTTCAGGACAGCATTACAGGAACATTCATAACCGCAGCAGAAGAATACAGGGCCGGTATCAGCTCAGACAGTCAGCCTGAACACCAGGGAACACCTGAGCCTCCATTCGTGCAGACAGAGGTGCTCCACGACTATCCGGCAATGTCAGTGCCGGCAGATCATCATCTAATTGTTGCTGCCATGAAGGCTGCTGAGGAAGCAGGCAGAAAGCTGCGTGTTGAGACCACAGGCGGAGGCAGTGATGCCAATATTTTGAACTCCAAGGGCCTTGACACCCTTATCCTCGGTATTGGCATGCAGAATGTCCACACCACCAGTGAGTTCATTCTTATGGAAGACATGGTAAGGACAGCGGAGCTAGTTTCTGGAATCATTACCACCTGGTGCAGTGACAGATGAGCCATTCAGGGGTGCAGCAGATGCAAGGCGGAGGGGGAGAAGGCGTATTTCGCGTACTTCGAACCTTTGACAACGCAGCAAATGCGGTACTCTGTGAGTAGATACCATCAGTCACAATAAAGGCGCATGCAGCCTCAGGGCATCCATTCCTCCTCTTCGTTGCCCTGCCGGGCCTCTGCCATTCTCTGATACATGACTTCTAATAATTCAGGAATGCCCTTTCCTGTTGC
>WFRQ01000242.1 GCA_015486425.1 Deltaproteobacteria bacterium
CTCTACATTCGGCGCGATTTTCGGCGCTGTGCTCTTAAGTATCCTCCCGGAATTTTTACTGGTTTTTGAAGATTTTGAAGTACTCATATATGGCGCCATACTCATGGTTATTATGATATTCCTGCCTGACGGCCTCTTTGTGTCAGGAAGCAGGTTGATAGCGCAGTGGTTCAAAAAGAGGGAGGCAGCAGACTGATGGCGCTTCTTACTGTCTCAAACCTTGAAAAAAAATTCGGCGGGGTTACTGCCATTGCAGGGCTTGATTTTCAGGTGGATCCTGAAATTATTTTTGCAATAATCGGCCCTAACGGCGCAGGCAAAACCACTCTCTTCAACCTGCTTACCTCAATTTACCAGCCGACCACAGGCACCGTCACTTTTGATGGTCATGACCTTACCCGACTAAAACCCTTTCAGATTGCAGAGCTTGGTGTAACCAGAACATTTCAGAATCTGCAGATATTTCTCAACATGACAGTTCTTGAAAATGTCATGGTCGGCTGTCATCTGCGTTCCCGCTGCGGCATAATTGAGGCAGCCCTGCGCCTGCCGTCAGTGATAAGGGAGGAGAAACAGGTAAGGGAGATGGCAATGGAGGCGCTTGATTTCTGCGGCATGAGTGAGCTTGCAGACCGTGACGCCGCCTCACTCCCATACGGCATGCTTAAAAAACTGGAGGTGGCGCGGGCACTTGCAGCAAAACCCCGCATGCTTCTCATGGACGAGCCTGCCGCAGGTCTCAATGATACAGAGACCATTGTGATGAGCAGCCTGATACGGGATATCAGCAGGTCTGGAATTACCGTCCTCCTGGTAGAGCATAACATGGGGCTGGTTATGGATGTCTCGGACCGGGTTCTTGTACTTAATTACGGAGAACTGTTGAGTCAGGGAACGCCCCAGGAAGTTCAGTGCGACCCGCGGGTCATAGCAGCATACCTTGGAGAGTAGAAAAGGCTCTCTGTCACAACGATAAAAAACTGATTATGCATTGTAACTGCGCCCCCCCTCTAAGGATGAATTCCCATAACGGAAAGTCGCCTTTCACACTACTATTTTTTTTCTTGACACGTATCTGCTCAGAGGGTGCTGCAGATGCAAGGCGGAGGGGGCGAAGTCGTACTTCCCGTACTTCGAGCCCCCGACAACGAAGCAGATGCGGTACCCCCTGAGCAGATACGATGCAGTCACTAATCCGATATTTACTGTGCCTGTGTGCCACCGCTATGCTGATATTTTCAGCAGGTTGTGATGACAGCAGTGATATTGACCTGCACCTTGCTGCAGACGCAGGCATGGATGCCCTCAAGGCCGTTGTGCTCTCTGATACATCAGTCAGGAGCATGGCACGGGAAACCGCAGGGTTCCTTGACAGCCGGGCCAGGATTGCGCCTCCTGACAATCCATTTGCCAGACGACTCCAGAAGCTTACCAGCCCTTATCTCGTTTATGATGGTCACAAGTTCAATTTCCAGGTCTATCTCACGCCTGAAATCAACGCATTTGCTCTGGCAGACGGGTCCATACGTATATACAGCGGCCTTATGGAGAAAATGAACGACAGGGAACTCCTGTTTATTATCGGACATGAGATGGGGCACGTAATAAAGCGGCACTCCCGTCAAAAGATACGCCTTGCCTATGCCAGCCGAGCAATCAGAAAAGGAGTGGCCTCTCTTGATAACAGCGCAGGCATCATTGCCCGCTCCAGCCTCGGGGCCTTTGCCGAAAAGCTGCTCAACTCCACCTACTCCAGAAAGGAAGAGCAGGAGGCAGATGATTACGGCCTTGCATTCCTGAAAAATACAGGCAATTCCCCATGGGCCGCGGTTTCAGCGCTGTTGAAGCTTAAAAACTCTGCCGCAGCCTACACCTTCCTCTCCACGCACCCGGCACCTGAAAAACGGGCAAAGCGTCTTGCCATGCAGATAGAAAACCATCCTCCAGGTTGATACTCCCTCACATGCACTGCTATTGCAAGGTTGCCACATACTTATGCCTGAATTGAGCGTTATGACCTCATTGACACAGGCATATGCATACTTATATTTTATAATAATATCATAACAAAATAACTGTTTCGATGTAGCTCCTTTTAATAAGGGGGCTAACTTTTCATGTTGCATTACCCATGCAACACCCCATATCATGAAAAATACAAGCGAGCGCTCAAAAAATTCTCAACATAAACCTATTTCAGGACAATCTTTCCTTGAAATAGATGCTGCAAATGCGACCAAAGCCATGGAGGGCTTTCTGTGTGATCTGCTGGAGGAAAAGAAGAAAAATGGCATACTGATGGGATTGAGTGGAGGTGTGGATTCAGCCGTACTTGCAGCAATAACAGTACGTGCAGTCAGGCCTGAAAAAGTTCATACCGAATTCCTCTATGACCGGGATTCTGACAAGACTTCAGAAAACAAGGCGCGTCTTGTGGCAGAACACCTTGGCCTCAAGCTGGAGGTACAGGATATCTCTCCTGAGATGCGCAGACAGGGAATTTATTCTCCAATGATCATGCATTTAGTGACATGGTCACGCAGATTTAACCGCATGATTCAGCACATCTACTGCCTTATGTTCGGCGAAAACCCCTTCATGTCCACCCTGAAGGAAGGATGTGGCGAACTTGAACGTAATCCTCTTAAACGTTTTGTATATAACCTCACTGTCCGGCACTTTGTAGCTGGTTTCAATGCCCGGCACAGACATCGCAGAAAAATTCTGGAACAGAGAGCCCAGGCTGAAAATCTGCTGCTGATTGGAGCGGCAAACCGTTCTGAAGCCCTGGTAGGCTGGTTTGTGAATGACGGAATTGACGATCTCTATTATCAGCCCCTGATAGGGTTATACAAATCACAGGTATGGCAGCTCGCCCGGTATCTTGGCCTGCCTGACGAAATCTGCAATCAGATACCCTCACCGGATATGATGCTTGGAATCACAGATGAGTTCAGTATCGGTATTCCTTACCGCACGCTGGACATAATTTTCCACGGACTGGAACAAGGACTGGACAAGGCTGAGATCATGGCCATGGGGCCTGCTGAGGAACAGATCAGCCTGGCTCTGGAACTTAACAGACTTTCCGCATGGAAACGCCAGTCGCCTCATGCTGAACCGCCTGTTGGAAGCAATAACTTTGATTTCACAGCCAAAATGAACTGAGCTGCTCTTTGTAATTTTCAGGGGCTGCGTAAGCCACGCTTTTAAAAAACTTTTTTGACCGGCGTATTCAAAAATCGGCGACCTTCAATGCCGGGATTTCCTGTTCGAAATCGGCGGCAAAAATAAAAGTCCAAAAAGATCAGGGAACAAAAGAATTCCTTCCTGCTCCTGGATGACATCCTGATCGGTTCGGAACAAAGGACCCCTCTGTACCTTCTGGGATTCCTGTATTAATACGGGGCAGGGCTATTTTTTTTCTCCCTTGGGGAGCAGGCCGCAAGCCCTGCCTGAAACAACTGCTCATCCGGATAGAGTTTCGCAGCCTTTTCATACAGCACCATGGCCGTGGAAG
>WFRQ01000243.1 GCA_015486425.1 Deltaproteobacteria bacterium
GCATCCTGCTGCGCCTTGTTGAACCTGTGAATCTCATCAACAAACAGCACGGTAGGAGGGCCTCCGTCACGCAGATTGTCCTTTGCTTCCTGGACTATGGCCCGAAGCTCCTTAACCCCTGAAAGCACGGCGGAAAATGCCACAAAATTCGAGTCAGTCATGCGGGCAAGCAGGCGGGCAAGGGTGGTCTTACCACAGCCCGGAGGCCCCCAGAGTATGAGAGAGGGCAGCTTACCCCTGGAAAGCAGGCTGTGAAGCAGCTTTCCTTTGGCAAGCAGGTGCTCCTGGCCTGCAAACTCTTCAAGGGTGCGTGGCCTCAGTCTTTCAGCAAGCGGGGTACTCAAAACCGTTTCTCCATCAGTAAGGGCGTTCCTGCCATTTGCGGCGTGCCACCATCACTGCGGCAGCCACTGTGGCAAGCACCCAGAGCCAGCCTATAAAAAACATGGCCTGCCATGAATAACCTCCATACGGCTCTTTTATTTCGCTTACGATGTCGCTTAACAGTATGATACCGAGCACAAACGGTATAAACCAGCGAATCATGATTACCCACCACGAGCCCAGTTTAAGGGATGAAACACTGTTCAGATGCTCTCTGAAAAAATTGCAGTTAAAGAACCAGGCAGTGAGTATGCACTCACCTATACCCACGACCACAAGTCCGTAATGTGTAAGCATGTGATCAACAATATCAAGCCAGAGAAGACCAGCCCTGGTGGCAAATATCAGTGAACCTGCCATACCGGCAACTGCAATCATGGTCACAAGCGGGGCACGCCTGAATCCGAACTTGTCTATAATGGCCGATGTAAAGGCCTCTATAATGGAAATGGAAGATGAAATACCTGCAACAAAGAGGCAGAAGAAGAATACTGCGCCAAAAAACCTGCCGCCTGGCATGAGGCTTATTGCCTGGGGATATGCCACAAATGCAAGGCCAATGCTCTGGGACACCACCTCTGAAAGTTCTTTGCCCTGGGAAACAGCCATGAACCCCAGCACGGAAAACACACCAAGGCCTGCCAGCAGGGAATAGCCACTGTTTATAAGCGCTGTAAGCACGGCATTTCTGGTAATGTCAGACTTTCGAGGCAGGTAGCTTGCGTATGCTATCATTATTCCAAACCCCAGGCTGAGTGTAAAAAATATCTGGCTGTATGCGTCAATCCACACCCTTGGAGATGCAATTTTGGAAAAATCAGGTGTTACATAGGCCCTGAGCCCCACCATTGCGCCATCGAGATTCACTGCCCATACCACAAGACAGCAGGTCAGCACAAAGAGCGTTGGCATGAATATCTTGTTGGCAATCTCTATGCCCCCTGATATGCCCCTGTAAACAATGCCCCAGTTGATAAACCAGACCACTGCAAGGGCCGCAAGAATGGGCATCCTGAAGCCGCCAAGGGCTGCTGGAGAGGAACTCACCTGAAGGAAATCCTTGAAAAAGAAGGTATCAGGGCTGCTTCCCCAGGCAAGGGACAGAGAATAGACCATGAAGTCCAGGCACCATGCCACCACCACCATGTAGTAGAGCACTATGCCGAACATTACGAATATCACAGCCCACCAGCCAAGCCACTCCCATCCAGGCCTGATCCTGCGGCAGGCAAGAGGAGCAGAGCCGATACGTTCATGCCCCATGGCAAATTCAAGTATAAGCAGTGGGATGCCTGCGGTTACAAGGGCGGTTATGTAGGGAACGAGAAACGCACCACCACCATAGTTATACGCCATGTAACTGAAACGCCAGATGTTGCCAAGACCAATGGCAGAACCAACTGCTGCAAGGAGAAAGCCGATCTGGCTGTTCCACTGTTCTCTATGAGCCATGCCTGATTACTCCTTAGGGGAGGACTATCCCCCGGTCTGTGTTTTGCTTGTAGTCTGACAGCCAGTTTCGACCATAATCCTTAAGAGAAGCCGCTGCCAGTTCCACTGCATATTCAAGACATTCGGCAACAGGCCGACCCTTCAGAAGCATGTGCAGGAACCCTGCATCAAAGGCATCTCCTGCACCTGTATTGTCAACCACCTCTCTTACATGACGCGCAGGCTGAAACCAGTCCTGACCACGAATAAAGGCGGCTGCCCCGCGGCTTCCCTGTTTCACCACCATTACCGGCGCTCCCATGCCCTGGTTAAGTGATTTGTAAACCGCATAACCATCACCCCTGTGATCAAGCATCTTCAACTCTTCCTTTGTAACAAAAAGCACATTTGTACGGGAAAACAGTGTGGAGAGCGCCTGCATTCCCCTGTGTGCATAGAGTTCACCAGGATCAAAGGAGAGTATCTGCCCCGGCCCGAGCATAGCTGCCAGCTCCTCCTGTATCCTGGGGCCCTGCTCCATCGCAAGGGAACTCATGTGGAGCATGCGGACATGCCTGATATTTATCCTGTCAGCAGCTAATTCAGGAGACGCACTTCCCGGAACCACGAACATGGCCCTGTCCATGGTTTCCTTCTCGATTATTACAATGCACTGACCACTCCGGCCCTGACGCATCACCATTGAGCAGTCAACATGCCCCATGGATTCAAGGATAAACTCGCCTGCCTCATCACTGCCCACGCTGCCTATAAAGGCTGTATCATGGCCAAGGGCAGAAAGAATACAAATTGTATTTGCCGCAGAGCCCCCTCCGCTCCTCGCAAGAAGCCTGCCCTGAGAGTTCAGAAGCTCATGCAGACGCGCGGCATCTTCAGGCAGACCGCTTATCTCCCTGCCTGGATAGAGGTCAAAGCCTGCCTGCCTCACTCTGTCAAGGTTATCCACCTCATAGACATGGTCCAGATTAAGCGCACCAAACCCTGCTATTTCCATAGAGACTCCATCATAGGGGCTGTCCAGAAATCACTTCGCAGGGGCCTTGACGCTGGGAAAGAGACTGCTGTCTGTGTGGGGGAGAAAAAGGGCGGCAGTGAGCTGATTCATGAAATCCCCGCGCACATTCATTTCAAGATAGGTGAGCTTGTCCATTATATGCTCAACCTCCTGCCTGGAATTAACATCAAGCAGGGCCTGAACCGCCCCCTTGCCTGCGGAATTACCAAGGGCCTTGAACTTTTCCACCGGGATATCCGGGAGCATGCCTATGGATATTGCCTTTTTTGGATCAATATAGTTGCCAAAGGCACCTGCCACGTAAAAATTCTCAATATCATCAAACGTCACCCCCACGCTCTGAATCACCACGTTCAGGATTGTATACATGGCCCCCTTGGAGCGTATGAGGTTCTTGATATCACTCTGAGTTATGTACACAGGGGTTCCGGTTTCTGTTTCATCCGAATCCACCAGCACATACGCCATCTCACCGTTGATCTCTCTTACCCGCCCAGGCACCCTGTGCTTAACCAGCTTTCCCGTGGGGTCAACAATGCCTGCCATGAACATTGCGGAAAGGAGATCAATAATCGCCGACCCACAAAGCCCCTTTGGCCTGCCTCCGCCTATCACCTGATATTTTACTGAAAAATCTTCAGGGGATATCTCAACCCGCTCTATTGCACCGGGCTGGGCTCTCATGCCGCAGGTAAGTATCCCGCCC
>WFRQ01000244.1 GCA_015486425.1 Deltaproteobacteria bacterium
AGGTCACTGATCTTCTGACAATTGTCCTTGCCTTTGGCATCGCAACGGTAATTGAACACATGGAACCGGATATACTGTCGCTGGAAGAATTTCTGGCAATGCGTATCAGCCTCCAGAATGTCATCCTCTTTCTCGGACTCATAGTGACATGGCACATAATTTTTTCCCTGTCCGGGTTATATGACCCAGCAAGACTGTCATCAAGGTGGGCTGAAGCACGCGACGTATTGAAGTCTACTACAATTGACACGGCGGCACTGTACATAGCGGCAATACTGTTCAACATTATCATGGTAACTCCCATGTTCCTGACTATCTTCTGGATACTGGGAACCATCATGACCATTCTTGCCAGAAACCTTCTCCGGATGATACTTGCACGCACAGGGGGCATGGGTATAAATCTCAACAAACTGCTGATGATAGGCACCAACAAGAGAGCTATCAATTTTGCACAAAGGCTTATTAGCAACAAACAGCAGAATTATGAACTTCTCGGCTTTGCGGACACCAAGTGGGTAAACGGAGCTGATGAAGCCTTTAAGAAAAAGTACCCCCTTATCCCCATTGAGAATCTTGAGTCTTACCTCAGTGAAAATGTTGTGGATGAAGTTGTGATATGTCTTCCTGTCAAATCCGCCTATGCCACATATAATGAAATCATCGACATGTGCGTGGAACAGGGCATTACTGTCCGTATACTGGCTGACTTCTTCCTGCTCAGCATGGCAAAATCCAAACTTGAATATTTTGAAGATAATGCGGTAATGACCCTGTACACCGGCAACATGAATTCCGGTATGCTGATTCTAAAGAGGCTAATGGACATCTCCGTTTCTGCCCTGCTGCTTATGTGCCTTTCCCCGCTGTTTATCGTGACAGCCCTGATAATAAAGGCCACCTCACGAGGGCCGGTGTTTTTTGTGCAGAAGAGACTGGGCCTTAACAAACGGCTCTTTAATCTTTATAAATTCAGAACCATGGTGGAAAATGCCGAGGAACTCCAGAAAGACCTGGAGGATATGAATGAGGCAGAAGGGCCGGTATTCAAGATCAAGGATGATCCCAGAATAACAACTGTTGGAAAATTCCTGCGCAAAAGCAGTATTGACGAACTGCCCCAGCTCTTTAATGTGCTCAAGGGAGATATGAGCCTTGTAGGGCCCCGTCCGCTTCCTGTAAGGGATTACAGGGAATTTGATCAGCACTGGTTCAACAGACGCTTCAGCGTGCGCCCCGGCATCACCTGTCTGTGGCAGATTAGCGGTCGCAGCAACATATCATTCTCCCAGTGGATTGAAATGGACCTGAATTACATTGATAACTGGTCCCTCTGCCTTGATGTCAGGATACTGCTTAAAACGGTTCCAGTGGTACTAAGCGCAAGAGGAGCCGCGTGACACCGAAAGGGATCCTGACAAAATGAAAATAATAATAGCCTACCCGAAACTGAGCGGCAAAGGCAGCCCCATGCTTACCCAGAACCGCCAGTTCCAGTGGATGAGCATAGGCTCCTATATATACCCTCTTGTGACAGCATCAGCGGCCACCATACTGGATCAGGCAGGCCACGACGTATTATGGTATGACGGCATAGCTGCCAGTCTATCATATGAGCATTTTCTGAACACCATCCGGCAGGAGCAGCCTGACCTGGTGGTAATGGAAACCAAGACACCGGTGGTCAAACTCCACTGGTCCATTGTCAAAGATATCAAGGCCATATCTCCTGAAATCCGCACAGTGCTCATGGGAGATCATGTCACCGCCCTTCCTGAAGAATCCATGAACAACTGCCCTGTGGACTTCATTCTCACGGGCGGCGACTATGATTTTTCCCTCAGGGCAATGGCAGACGCCCTGTCAGGCAGAGGAGACATGCCCAGGGGCATTTACTACAGGCAGGACGGGGCAGTCAGAAACACCGGTCATTTTGTGCTTGATGGTGATCTGAATGAGCTTCCTTTCATAAACCGCGACCTTACCAGGGCCGAACTGTACTTTGAGAAATGGAAAAAACGGGAACCCTTCAGATACACAATGGCAGGTCGTGACTGCCAGTGGGGCAAATGCTCATTCTGCTCGTGGACAACCACATTCCCTACATTCAGGCGCCGTACTGTAAACAGCCTGCTTGATGAAATAGAGATGCTGGTGGATCGCTATGGAGTCAGAGAAATATTCGATGACACCGGCAACTTTCCCGCAGGGACCTGGCTGAAGGAATTCTGTGAGGGCATGATCCAGAGGGGGCTCAACAAAAAGATACTCTTCTCCTGCAACATGCGTTTTGATTTTCTGGTAAGGCAGCCAGAGCTCCTTCCCCTGATGAAAAAAGCAGGGTTCAGAAAAATGAAGTCCGGCCTGGAGTCCGCTAACCAGGCAACCCTTGACCGGATAAAAAAGAATATCAAGGTAGAACATATAGTTGAAGGATGCAGGCTTGCCACTGAGGCAGGGATAGATATTCAGCTTACAGTCATGGTGGGCTACCCCTGGGAGAGCAGGGATGATGCGGTACGCACCCTTGATCTGGCCCGGGACCTCATGGCCAGGGGACACGCTGAGATGCTTCAAAGCACAGTAGTAGTTCCCTACCCTGGGACACCTCTATTCAAGGAGGCGGTAGAAAAGGACTGGATACGTTTCAAGCCTGTGGATTCATGGGAGAGGTATGACATGACCGAGCCTGTTCTGATTACCCCTGACATGGAACCGGAAGAGATCATGAAACTCTGCAGTGACATCTACAAATCTTTCATGACCCCGCGTTTTGTACTGAGACAGATCATGAATGTCAGGAGCATGGAGGACCTGAGCTACCTTATGAGAGGGGGCAAGGCTGTAATAGGCCACATCCTTGATTTTGCCAAAATACGTGCATAAAGTACATTCCCGCAGATTTCAAACAACATGACGGATTCCGCTACCATAATTAAACACAGGCAATCGTCTGAAAAAAACAAAAACGCCAATCAGCCCGTTCCTCAACGGAAATGTATTGATTTCCTTGGCGTAACAGTGGATGCAGTAGATACAGATGAACTGATGGAAAGCATAACATCATTTGCCAAAGGAAACGAACAGCGGACAGTCATGTATGTAAATGCCGCCTGCATGCTGCTTGCTGAAAAAGATACTGAATACAGG
>WFRQ01000245.1 GCA_015486425.1 Deltaproteobacteria bacterium
GCTGGTGCCCAAACTCCTGTTTGGGTACCCAATTGACAGAAGCTCCTGCTTCATTCCTTTTAATACCGGCTGTACGGCATTACCTGCCCTTGTCTGGAAGCTGGAGCTTCCGGGTATGCGTTCCCAAACTGGAGTTTGGGAACGAGCAAAACCTGCCGGAATGACGGAGTTGCAGGCAGTTCAGCTCGTCATCCCCGAATGTAGTTGTCTGGGATCCAGGCTTTTTACCAGCACTTATTGAGAAGTTACGATAAAACATGCAAAAAGGGTGGCGTATTCACCCGGCCCCTTTACCTCGTTCAGCATAAGAGACTGGCCTTGACAATGCCGCCGAGGTTTTTCTATACCCCAAACTGCTTTACTCGCACGAATCCCTTTCTCTGTTGACACGCTTTTGCTCTCTCTGTCTTACCTGTTTAATGATAACTTCTGCCTTCCCCCTGTTGATACCAAGCTCCTTCCTGTCACGCTCCAGAACACCCATGTCCTCGTTGGATAGCTCACCGTCAACATGAATAAGTTCTTCCACCTCGGCTTGAAACTGCTTGCGCCTCATCCTTAGCTGCTCAGTAAAACCAGAGGCAATAATACCGGCAGGCAGAGAGACCAAGCCTACTCCAACCACTGTTATCAGAGTTGCAAATATCTTGCCCTCCACTGTTACAGGGGTTACGTCACCATAACCTACAGTTGTGAGGGTTACGATTGCCCACCACATGGCGCTTGGGATGGATCCAAATGCCTGTGGCTGCACCTTGTGTTCAAAGGCATATATCCCTACAGAAGCAAAGATTAGTATGATAAGCATGAGGACAAATGAAACAATCAATGACTGCGCCTCATCTTTGAGCACATCGGCAAGCAGATCAAATGCTACTGAGTAACGGGTAAGCTTGATCAACCGTACAAGCTGCATGCTGAGGAGCAGTGGGGTGGATGCGACACCTGCCATAATGAAGAGTGAAGGGAGAAACGACAGCAGATCAACTATTCCCATTAAAGATAGTGAATATCTCAAACGGCCCTGCAGGGGCGTAATGCCTGTACGATCCCTGCCGGATATATAGAGCCTTCCAAGATATTCTGCCATAAAGACCAGGCATGCCACACCTTCAACAGCCACCAAAAGTAAGCCATGGCGGTCAGAAATCCGCGGCTCTGTATTGAGTACCAGGGCAACAGAACTGATAACTATTGTGGCCATCATGAAATAGTTAAAGGTAGTGCCAAATGAAAAGCCCTCTGATTTTTTTTCATAAAAAAGTGGCGGCATAATCAGGTCTCCTCAGTATAGATAAGCACTGCCTTTAGATCATGCTCCTCTTCCAGATTACCGCCAAGCGCCGATGCCACTATCCCGAAGGTTGCCATCAGCTTAGCAAAGTGGAAGATGGGCAGACTCCCTCTATTGATCCCTGCCCAGCCAAGGAGGACCGTGTCTGGAAGTGCAAATATTATGATAAGTGAGATGATAAACAGATTGATCCAGAACGAAGTCATGCCTGCCAATAAGGTACCCATGAGCACAATTCTGGAACGAACAGACTGCTCCATCATTCTGTCTGCACGCCCTACGGTATGAAGATTCTGTCCAAAATACAGGGATAGCGTAGCGGCGAGAATTACTGCGGCAAGCACAATGTTAAGCCACTTTGTCTGGATGGCGGCCCCCATCTCCCATGCCTCAGCACTGAGAAACAGGAAAATGATGGATACGGCTGTTGCTGCAGTAAACCTTCCAAGACGAAGCATCATACGCCAGCCTCTGGAAAAGAGGATATCAGCACCAATTTTCCACCCTTCACGCGCTAATACCTGGAGATAGAATTTCCAGGGAGTTTTGGCTGCACCCTGGGTCTCTTCAAGCCGCGGATCAGCTATTGAAGAAAGGTACTGGGATATTTGTCCAATTTCATCCTGATTCCAGTCCATGGGCAGGTCTGCAGTCCAGAACTCCCTGGGTTTCATGACTGAATCATCACTATGCTCAAGCCCCCACAAGTGTCCTAACACATGCCGGCATAGCCCGAGCATTGCCTGCAATGCCTGTTGCCGGTCTTCCATTTCAAGGAGACGGGATATGGAAACCACCCCTGCTTCAAGCATGTTCGATGGGACCGCATCAATCCCCTGCTCAAACCTTGAGACAAGGCGAATTGCCGTTA
This sequence comes from Deltaproteobacteria bacterium, assembly GCA_015486425.1. Taxonomy (GTDB): domain Bacteria; phylum Desulfobacterota; class Dissulfuribacteria; order Dissulfuribacterales; family QOAL01; genus S144-17. The sequence continues at coordinate 2,166 of WFRQ01000245.1, forward strand.
CACCAAGCACGAAATCCAGGGCATACTCTATTTTCAGATCTGAAATAAACTCCAGGATCTCCAGAGGGTCCCTTGGCCGGCACTGTGGAAAATCATGACGCACAAGCAATTTAAGCTGCCATGAGAACATGGGAAATCTGGACTTGAGATCTTCTTCAAGGCTTTTGCACAACAGACTACATTGTGTGCCTAAAATTTGTTGCTCAGACGCATCAACTACTATGCCGAGTGATATTTCAGGTATGTGTGACTGGTCACCAGAACCATTGAATTTTGTCATTTAATTTTCAAAGCCTCCTGACGTAAAAGAATAACAAGAGATAAAGTTACGTTCAAATTCGGGTGCAAGCAAAGAAGTCCTGAATTGAGCGATTGTCAGATTTGCCGGATATCCGATATGGTCTTGTTTTGGAGTAAATATGTGTTTATTCAGCGAAGGGAATGGTATTGTTTTTCAAGCGTATCCGAACAGTTGCGTAAATACTTGTTTATGCAGCAGCCGTCTGACTCAATTTTCTGTGCCCGGCATGGATACGGCATCCTGCAGGTTGGCCACAATCCATTTTTTTGCACTATTTTTTTGCACTGTACAACCTGATAAGGTACATTCTTTATAGAAGGTCAAAAAGGATATTTTCCCATTCCTGTTTTTCATGGAGGTGTTTTATGCTCGCCCTGCTTGCTCTGCTACCCATTCTTACTGCCCTTGTCCTTATGGTTGGTTTCCGAATGCCTGCCACCCGGGCCATGCCACTGGCCTGGCTGGTTGCCGCTGTATGTGCATTTTTCGGCTGGGATCTTGACCTTGGCTATATCGCCGCCATATCGGTTCACGGAGCCATTACCGGTATAGGGGTGTTGATTATCATATTCGGTGCCCTGGTTATCCTGGCGACCCTGCAGCATTCAGGCGGCATGGAGACCATCCAGTACGGTATGCAGCAGATATCACCGGATTCCAGGGTCCAGGCCATTATCATTGGCTGCATGTTTGCAGCCTTTATCGAGGGCGCTGCAGGGTTCGGCACTCCTGCCGCACTGGCTGCACCGCTCTTGCTCTCCCTGGGCTTTCCTCCTCTTGCGGCAGCCATTTTTTGCCTGGTACTCAACTCCTTCCCCGTTACCTTCGGTGCGGTAGGCACCCCGATCCTGCTCGGGTTCCAGTATGTCAAACCCCTGGTCCAGCAGGCTATTGACAGCAACGCGGCCGGTCTCAATTTCCATTCCGTGCCCGAGTTTCTGACCATCATCGGCCAGTGGGCCATGATCCTGCATACGGCAATGATATTTATCCTGCCACTGTTCATGCTTGCCTTTATCACCCGTTTTTTCGGCAAAGAACGCCGATGGAGCGACGGGCTGCGGGCCTGGAAGTTCTCTCTCTTTGCCTCAACATGCTATTTTATTCCGTCCTTTATCTTTGCCTGGTTCATCGGACCGGAATTTCCTGCCCTGATCGGCGGCCTGGTTGGACTGGGCCTGGTTGTCATGGGCGCAAAAAAGGGCATGTTTCTTCCACCTGACCACTGGACCTTTGGCGACTCAAAACACTGGGATCCAGACTGGACCGGCACCATCAGTTGCGGCTGCACGGATTTCAAGGCACACATGTCCCAGTTCAGGGCATGGCTGCCATACGTGCTTATCGGCCTTATCCTGGTTGTTACCCGTGTCCCCGAGCTGGGGCTCAAGGGTATTCTCACCGGTATTGTTATCAAGTTTCCAGATATTTTTGGTCATTCAAACGTGGACAACTCAATTCAGCCCCTCTACCTGCCCGGCACCATTCCATTCATGCTCGTTGCCCTGCTTACTATTGGTATCCACGGCATGAGCGGCAAACAGGCATTAACTGCCTGGAAAGAGGCACTGGGCAACCTGAAAAATCCGGCAATCGCCCTGATCGCAGCCACAGCCATGGTTTCCATCTTCCGGCTCTCTGAGCTAAACCCCGATGGCCTGCCCTCAATGCCTATGGCACTTGCGGATTTCGTCTCTGCTGCGGCCGGCAAGGCATGGCCCATGTTTGCAGGTTTTGTTGGCGGCCTGGGCTCTTTTATCACAGGCTCCAACACAATTTCCGACCTGCTCTTCGGCGAGTTCCAGTGGGGCGTGGCAGCAAGCAGCGGCCTGTCCCGCCAGATTATGGTGGCAGCCCAGGCCGTGGGCGGAGCCTTTGGCAACATGGTATGCATCAACAACGTGGTAGCTGTCTGTGCAGTGGTGGGCCTGGTTGGTAAGGAGGGTATGATCCTCAAAAAAACAGTCATTCCCTTTGTTCTCTATGGTATTGTGGTGGGATCCCTGGTCTTTGTACTTCTGGCTCTCAAGCCCGGCCTGTTCTAACCACCATGGCTGGTCGGCAGGCCACGGGGAAAAAACTCACTGCGGTATGGCACGCGCCATGCCGCGTGGTGACTATCGGATAAGAGCAGATGACAGAAAACAGATATAACGGCTTTGTCCGTTCCCTGGCCCCGCTCATCGGTGAAGAGCGGATTTTCACAGATACCCTGCACTGCCTGGCCTATGGCACGGACGGCGGTTTTTACCGGCTCCAGCCGCAGGTGGTGGTACGGGTTCAGTCCGAGGAGGAGATGCAGCACTGTCTGCGCCAGGCTTGTGAGCGCGGCCTGCCCGTGACCTTTCGCGCGGCCGGTACCTCGCTTTCCGGTCAGAGCGTGTCCGATTCTATCCTGCTCATGGCAAGCGAGGGCTGGGAAGGCTACGAGGTGCTGGAGGAGGGCAGGAAGATCCGCCTCCAGCCGGGCATTGTCGGCGGCCGGGTCAATGCGATCCTCGCTCCTTACGGCCGCAAGTTCGGTCCGGACCCCGCCTCCATCAACGCGGCAATGGTGGGCGGCATTATTATCAACAATGCCAGCGGCATGAACTGCGGTACCCATGAAAATGCCTACCAGACCATTGAATCGGCCCGGATCATCTTTGCCGACGGCACCCTGCTCGACACCGGGGACCCGGCAAGCCGCGAGGCCTTCCGGAGGCAGCGGCCCGGGTTCATTGGCAGGATCGAGGAAATCCGTGACCGGGTGCGGGCGAATGCGGAGCTCAGTGCTCGGATCAGGAAAAAATACAGTATCAAGAACACCACCGGCCTGTCCATTAACCCCTTTCTCGACTACGACGATCCCTTTCACATCATTCTCAACCTGCTCATCGGCTCCGAAGGCGTGCTGGCTTTTATCGCCGAGGTGGTGATGCGCACGGTGGTCAACCACCCGCACAAGGCCAGTGCCATGGCCTATTTCCCCGATATTGTCACGGCCTGCGAGGCCGTGGTTGCCCTGAAAGAGGGCCCGGTGGACGGGGCCGAGCTTCTCGACCGGCTGGCATTACGCTCGGTGCAGGAC
>WFRQ01000246.1 GCA_015486425.1 Deltaproteobacteria bacterium
CTTTCTTGAAGCAGTAACCACCTCCACGTTCATAAGCTCATCAAGGCTCATGCTGAAAACGTCTTCAGATGCCCTGGCGCCGCCCTGCATAAAAAGGCTGACTGATATCATAAAGACTGCCATGATCCATTCGCGCAGGTTATTCATCGTGCAACTCCATTACCATTTTTGTCAAATGAGAGGCTTCAGGCAAAACTCTGCCACGTCCGTATACAGGATATGAGGCTTCTGAAATAACCTCCCTGTCCACCACTTCCACCGCAAGCTCCAGCATCTGGGCACTGAAGGTTATCCCTGCCTTACGTGCCTGGCCCACATTCACCATGAAACGAATACGCCTGTGTCGGGTCTTGAATGCTATCATCCCGCCCATGTCTATGAAACCGTTAATGTCGCTGATAGTAAGCACAGGACAGCCCGCGGCACGGCGCAGGATTTCAGGAGCGTGTTTCCCCAGGGCACGGCTTATGAATATGACTTGACAACCACACAGTGCTGACCTGGAGGGATTGGAAGAGAGGTAGCGGATAATAAATTTTCTCCCCTTGACCTTCTTTGTTGTTACCTGCTCAAATACCCGGCCAAAGGGATTGGGGCCTACAATACCAAGCACCATGGTATCTTCGGCTCTATCTAATACTGACTGAGGCCAGTTGGTAAAAAGAATGAATTTATACACAAACGCGGCCTTGACCTTGTAGTCGTGCATGGTTTCGGCATGGAGGGAGGATGGCCAGGTAGAAAACAGGCAGAGGGAAAAATACAATATAAACAGCGTAATCCTGTAATGCAGAATGTGACCTGTCATGTACAGCTTCATACAGTATCTGTGCCTGAACTGAGTGTTTAAAGTTTGGGGGATGTATTAAAAAATATGGTCAGCCAATCCTAGGGGCTGTCCAAAAATAAGTTGGATGATAGCGCGCTCAGATTTAGGTCAGGCTGAGTTGAACTGATTGAGGCAAAACCGCAGGCGTAGCCGGGCTACGTTGAGGATTTTGTGATTGAAGTTCAGCTCAGGATGGCCTGAAGATGAGATGCGAAATCGGCAAGTTATTTTTGGACAGTCCCTTAATACCGGCTGTGCGGCATTACCTGCCCTTGTCTGGAAGCTGGAGTTTCCGGGTATGCGTTCCCAAACTGGAGTTTGGGAACGAGCAAAACCTGCCGGAATGACGGAGTTGCAGACAGTTCAGATCGTCATCCCCGAATGTAGTTGTGAAATGTTGTGTGAAAAGCGACTTTCCGTTATGGAAATTCATCCTGGAGGGGGGGAGCAGTTACTATGGCAGATAAATTACACCAGCATGGCGAGGGTCAAAAATGTCCAAACGATTTCTTCTCGTTAATCCCTGGATTACAGACACTGCGGCATATAATTTCTGGATCAGGCCGCTTGGACTGTATCGCCTTGCCAGTTGGCTTGATGAACGAGGGGCAGAAAGCGTGCTCGTTGACTGCCTTTCACCCGCTCCGGCCCCAGGCAGGTTTCCGGCCTGGGAAATCAGTCCGCCTGATAGTGTTGTCAGGGCTGGTATAAGGAGGCGGTTCCGCAGTTATGGAATATCAGTTGAAGAGTTTGTCTCGCGACTTAAACGCGTTGGCAAGGTGGACGCAGTTCTTGTTACATCAGCCATGTCATACTGGTATCACGGTGTCCAGATGGCAGTGGAATGTGTGCGAAAGGTTATGCCTGGAGTTCCCATCATGGCAGGCGGTGTTTATCCAACGCTATGGCCTGGTCATGCTGCTGAAAATTCCGGCGCTGATTATGTGTTCCAGGGGCCGATAGAATCCTGCGGCCTGCTCCTGTCCAGCATTCTATCGCTTGATGAAAAGCCGATTCGTAGGGCCAGGGCATGGTACCGTCTGGGATTGCATGACGGCGCTGATTTCAGCGCTTTGCGCAGTGCCGCAGGCTGTCCATTCAGTTGTGCCTACTGTGCGTCCCGTCGTGTGTCTGGTACGTTCAGGCCAAGGCTCTCTATTGATATTTTACAGGAACTTGAGGCCCTGTATGAAATGGGAGTAACACAGGTATGCTTTTACGATGACGCTCTGCTTGTGGATTTTGACACAAGGCTCAGGCCTGTGCTTGAGGCTGTAATTTCGAGGCGCATGAATATGGTATTCCACACCCCCAATGGTATGCACGCAGGTTTAATTGATACGGAGACAGCCGCTCTTTTGTACACGGCAGGGTTTCGCACCGTGCGAATCAGCCTGGAAACGGTAGATGCAAAGAGACAGCAGTCAAGCGGTGGCAAGGTTATTTCAAGGGATGTGAAAAAAGCAGTGGGATTTTTAACACAGGCAGGCTACAGGGCTGAGGATATAGGGGTTTATCTTCTTGCCGGTCTTCCGGATCAGAGCGTCAGGGAGGTAATTTCCGGTATTGAGTTCATCAGGAGCCTGGAGGCAAAACC
>WFRQ01000247.1 GCA_015486425.1 Deltaproteobacteria bacterium
ATTATTGCAGGCCTTGAAGGCTTGTCATGAACCAGGCCGATAATATGCCTTACAAAAGAACCGTAAATACTCGGCTGTCTGCGGATTATCTCACCAATAACCTCTATGGTGCCCCAGTTGGCTGCTGCCGAGTCATTAGCCGCATAAAGCATTCTCCGCACCAGATCCCCTACCAGGGCCTGCTCAGACTTGGCAAGCACCCCTGCCACCCCACCAAGCATGAGGACTGCATTCCATCTCTGGTTTTCATCCGCCGAGTATAAAAGACGTTGAATCTTTCTCAACACCAGCCTGTCTTTTAATGCCATTGTAACCAAATGGCCGAGCTGTCTGTCAGCAACAGCCTTCTGCACCTCACGTTTAGAAAACCTTCTATTCCGGCCTGAGACAGATACGGACTTAGAAAGCCCGGTAGCTGCCTCAGGAGCCTCTTCAAGCCGCTGTTTAACCGCGGAGTCAGTAAGCGCACGCACATCATCAAGCAGCCTGATGAAACTCAACACCCCCTTGATCCTTTTCCCCTGATTATCATGGCCGGATGGATATATCCTATGTGTATTCTCATCGTAATGTTCGATAAGCACATCGAGATAATCTTCCTCAGGCATGAGGTCCCAGGCCATATCCCAGTTATCATTACAGGCAAAGCCCAGGGCCTCCACAAAGGCTGAGCCAAGATTAAAGCCGGTAACGTCATGGACAAATACAGCCCCGCACTCAGAGCATCTTCCATACCCGAAGTCGCCAAGCCTGCGCGGCTCCACCTCCCTGGGCCTGTCGAGAGGGCCATCACAGAAGGGGCACACGGGTTTAATTGAATCCAAACCTTTTGCCATGGAAAATCTCTACGCGTAAGTCTCTGACAGCTTGTCAGCAAGCTGTTTGTCAAAATCAGGATGTACTGGATAATCGTACTTCTTGGCCTGTTTCACAGCCTCGGCCGCCTCATTGTACTGACCGTTATAGTACAGGGCCACAGCGAGATTATTATGGGCCACTCCAAACCGCGGCGACAGACTGACTGCCTTTTTTGCAGCCTCTATGGCCTCATCAAGGCGGTTAAGCTCTACAAGTACAGTAGAAAGGCCGGTAAGCGCAGGAACCATGTCAGGCTTTTTTTCAAGGGCCTTAAAAAGATACTCGGCAGCATCCTCCCAGTTACCAAGATGAAGATAGGCTGCGCCGATATTTGCCATGGCCTCTGCAGAGGTAGGACGTATCCTCAGAGCCTCCTTGTTTGACTCTATACCTTCCTCAATCTTACCGGTTTGAAAATATATACTTCCGAGATTGACCCGCAGTTCAAACGAATACGGGTCTATTTCAATGGCCTTGAGAAAAGTTTTTATGGCTTCATCAAATTTCTCAAGGCGGGCATAGATAAGGGCCAGCCTGTGTAGCGCCACTACTGAGTTTGGATTTTCCTTAACCTCTTTTTGAACTGCTTCAAGCATCTCATTACTGCTCATATTTTCAGACATAATGCCTCCTGATAAATTACATGTATTTACAGTGGAACTGCACTGAACCTTCGCGGATAATTTTCATGCCCTGATACAGAAAAAGGCAGGAAATTCAGAGCTTGAAAGTTTACGCTGATTTTCGCTGAATTTGCTATTATAACATAAGAGAATAAAACAGACAGCCATTTTATGGTGAGGAAATTAATAAAATACCCGGCCTGAAAGTAACTTCTCAATAAGTACGTGCAAATTCTCCTGTATCTGCTTACAGGGTGCTGCAGATACAAGGCGGAGGATGCGCAGGCGTACTTCCTGTACTTCAAGCGTCCGACAACGAAGTAGATGCGGTACCCTGTGAGCAGATATGCATGAAATGAAAAAAACTGAAACCCAAGAACATAATCAGCATCACCTGCCCTGCAAATTCTGTGGAGGACCGGCTGAAATCCACGGCAGGTGAGCAAAGGCCACTGTAGTCTGCACGGAGTGCGGACAATCACTTCCTGCGTCCATGTACAGAGATGAAATCGAAGAGATGAAGGACAGGATGATATGTGAACTCAACAGAGATGAGTAATGTAAAAAATTAAAAAGGCCCGTGCAAAAGCAACGGGCCTGAGCTGATTAAGGTTATGTTCTGACAGATGGTTATGCTATCTGCTGCTCTTCTCTTACTGTAACCGCTACCTTGTAGAGAACCGTGAGTATCAATGCCCCCACAGCATAGATTGATATTGCTATCATTATCTCTGGGAAAGTAGGATGATACTCAGTGATGGTCTCAAAGGGGTTAGGTATAAAACCACCTATAACAAGGCCCACACCCTTATCAATCAGGGTGGCAAGAAATACCATGGCAACGCCAAAGGCAAGCCACTTGTGATTTCTTCTCAGGGAAGGTACGAGAAGCACAAAGATGCCGACAAATGCGATGAACATCATAAACCTCATAAGAGGTACAAGTTCGTTATATCCATCGAGCCCGAAGAACAGGTAATCCAGTGTAGCCATATGACCAGGAATCTGGCTGTAGTATGCGGTAAAGAACTCCATGAACATAAAAAACATATTTACGATCATGGCATAACATACAGTCTTTGCCACAGTCTGAAGCGCTTCCTTATCCACCTTGAAATCGCTTACCTTCATGACAAAAAGAAGGAGCATTATCAGCAGGGATGGACCCGCTGCAAATGCTGAAGCGAGAAATCGGGGTGCCATGATGGCTGTCAGCCAGAAATGCCTGCCTGGCAGACCGGCGTACAGAAACGCTGTTACAGTATGGATACTGATGGCCCAGGGTATTGACAGATAGATGAACGGCTTTACCCACTTGGGACATGGGAGCCCCTTCTTATCAGCGAGCAGTGTGTTATACCCACAGATAATATTGATAATAAGGTAACCATTCAGAACTATCATGTCATAGAACAGCATGGAATGCGGTGTGGGGTGAATGACAACATTCATCATGCGCATTGGCTGCCCGATATCCACAACGATAAAGAGCAGACACATGGTAACTGCTGCAATTGCAATAAACTCCCCGAACACCACTATTTTTCCATACTTCTGATAGTGATGAAGATATTTAGGTATCACCAGCATGACAGCGCCTGCTGCCACACCGACGAAATAGGTGAACTGCGCGATATAAACGCCCCAGGAAATGTCACGGCTCATGCCGGTAATTCCGAGACCGTTATGGAGCTGATACATGTAACACAGGAAACCTACGGTAATTACTCCCAGCAGGAAGAATACCCAGCCCCAGTACTTTGGTGATCCTTTTAAGGCCCTCTCAATCATGACAACCTCTCCCTACACTAAGTAGTAAACAGATGGTTTGGTCCCGAGTTCAAGCTTACGCCGCAGGGACACACGCTTACGCAGTACCTTGCGGATGCCTGATTCAGGATCAGCAAGATTACCGAAGATCATAACATCGGGACAGACCTCAACGCATGCAGGCTGCTTCCCCTCTGCAAGTCGTTCTACACAGAAGTTGCACTTCTCAACAACACCCCTCATGCGGGTGGGGAACCTGTGATTGAGCTTCCTGCCCTCTGCCTTCAGCGGAATACGCGGGTCAAACCAGTTGAAACTCCTGGAACCATAGGGACAGGCAGCCATGCAGAACCGGCAGCC
>WFRQ01000248.1 GCA_015486425.1 Deltaproteobacteria bacterium
CATACCCGGAAGCTCCAGCTTCCAGACAAGGGCAGGTAATGCCGCACAGCCGGTATTAAAAGGAATGAAGCAGGAGCTTCTGTCAATTAGGTACCCAAACAGGAGTTTGGGCACCAGCACGAAACTTGTCACCACTTATTGAGAAGTTACGCCTTATCTCAAGTTTACCGTCATGGTATTGGCCCAGGTGTTACTAAACTGCAAGCCTGAGCCTGTCTATCCGCGGGAAATCCCCCATTTCCGAGAGAATCCTGAAAAAATGGAGCAAGCCCTTCTGCTTGTCTGCAGAGAGGTCAAATTCTATGCCCCTGAGATATTGCAGACATTCCCCGGCATCCATTGGAATCCTTTCTGCCACCATGGCGCTTATACGCTCCATGTCACGGCTTCCACGGGAACAGCATGCTGACAGGGCAGCGCCAAGCCCGGCTATATCTTCTGCCCTGTGTTCCATGCTCTGGGCCCTTACGGCGCAGACCGCAAACACAAAGGGCAGGCCGGTATGTTCAAGCCATATCTTTGCAAGATCATACTGCATGAACTCTTTGTTTGCTGCCCGTCTCCTGAGGGCCTCATCGCCAATGGAAAGGTAGGCTGCCGCATCCCCCTGCTCAAGTTCCATGAAGCATCCTGTCCTGTATCTTGGCCTGACGCCAACAAATCTTTCCAGTATTATCCTGAGCAGGTTCACAGAGGTGGCAGACTGGGGGGTAAGCCCAACAACCCTGGCGTGCAGGTCCTGAACTGGCACTCTTGAAAAGAGCAGCACGCTTCCCACCGCGCCTGTTGCACTTATGCCAAGATCAGGGAGCAGAAAATAGTCCTCATGGTCCAGCCCGTATGCGTATGATGATACAAGCCCTGCATCAAGCTCTCCTGCCTTCAGCATGGCGTTCAGCTCAGTAGGCGGGCCTTCCACAATCTCCCATGCAGGGTGCGCACCCTGCTCCTGCCACGGTATGTAAACAGGGGCCGTGTTTATAAAATTCACCATGCCCAGCCGGGCTTTTGAAAAAACAGCAGGTGTCATAATACAGGCAGCAGACCTATGCACGGAGAAAAATATGGGAACATGCCAGGCAGATCAGAATCCGCATAATTTTCATGCCCATCAGATACTCACTCCTCAATTCAGGTTCTATTTTGTCATCTGGGCAGAACGATATTTCACGGAAAGCTGGAGCCTCCACCCATACCGTTCCCAAACTGGAGTCTGGGAACGAGCCGAGCCCCCCTATGGTTCTGTCAGTTGACGTCAGCAGCCGTGACCATAATAAAATTTCCATTCAAAGTACAGAGGCATTCAAGCATGAAACAGGCGTCCATTTTCGCAGATATGCAGCAAATCCGGCAATCACTCAATCCAGGGGCACATTTCTTTCATGACAGCCCCCCAGGAGTGAACATCACAGGTTGTTCTGCTTATCCAGACATATCTGTATAAATTGACGCACGGTTTCATATCAATTATAAATCTCCGGGACTGGAGATTATATGAAGAAAGAACGTGTACTCATAGCAAATCGCGGGGAAATAGCCATCAGGATAATGATGGCCTGCGAAGACCTGGGCTGTGACTACGTTGTAGTTTATACGCAAGAGGACCGCCATTCCCTTCATGTGCGGCGTGCCAGAGAGAAGGGGCCGGAAAAGCGTACCTACTGTATCGCAAGTTACAAGGACCCGAACGAGATATTCGCCGTTGCTGATCAGGCAGGTGCAACGGCTATTCATCCGGGTTACGGTTTCTTTTCTGAAAATTTCAGATTTGCACGCAGGGCCACTCTCAGGACCCGTCCTGTTAAATTCATAGGCCCGCGATGGGAGGTCATTCGCGACCTTGGCAGCAAAATCAACACCAAACGGGTGGCAAAATCCCTGGATATTCCTGTAATTCCAGGCTCTGACGCACCTATCTACAGCGAGATTGAGGCCGAAGCCCTGGCTGAAGAGCTCTTTCTCCAGCAGCGTGAGCAGGGGATACGTTCTCCCTCCGTGCTGGTCAAGGCCTCTGCAGGCGGGGGCGGCATGGGCATCGAGGAGGTAAAACACCTTGACACGTTCAGGCGTGTTTACCGGCGCATCCAGAACTATGCAAAGCGTCAGTTCGGGGACGAAGGGGTTCTGATAGAGCAGTGCCTTACAGATTACCAGCACATTGAGGTCCAGCTCCTCTGTGACAGTCAGGGTACTGTAACCCATTTCGGTACACGAAACTGCACCATACAGAGTACAGGCAGACAGAAGAGGGTTGAGGTGGCGCCGGGGTTTGATCCCGCGGTATGCAACTACTCGTTTGACGGTCTTAAGGTGCTTGAGGATATAACAGCTCATTCGGTAAAACTGGCACAGGAGGTGGGTTATGACAGTGTCGGAACCTGGGAATGGGTTGTAACAAGGGACGGCAAGCCCTATCTTCTTGAGGTCAATACAAGGATTCAGGTAGAAAATGAAATATCCGCCTGTATTTCACGAATAAAGGGCAGGGAGGACAGACCTGTAAATCTTATAAGAGAACAGATCAGGTCAGCCATGGGAGAAAAACTGGGCTTTACCCAGGATGATATCTTTTTTGAAGGCACCAGTATTGAACTAAGAATTGTTGCAGAAGATGTCAGGCGGGGCTTTGCGCCCTGGTGCGGCACCATAACCCGTTTTGAATTTCCGCATGAGCCCTGGGCCCGTCTTTACTCCCATGTGCCCATGGACAAGCCCTATGACATACCTACGGAATATGACCCCAATCTGGCACTTGCCATAATATGGGGAGAAAATACCGAGGAGGCCAGAGAAAGGGCTGGCGAATTCCTGCTGAAATCAACTATTGAGGGAACAACAGCCCAGGGAGAACCGGTTATTACCAACCTGGCATATCTTTATGACAGATTGCAGGATGTGCTGCAGTTCTAAGCAGGCAATATGCCGCCTGCGCCAATGTCATGGACTGTTACCTGACGCTCAATTCAGGTATGATTTTATTACAGTCAATTAATCCCAGGCACGATAATTCATGGATACAGAACACAAACATATAGCGGACAGCGGGCAGTTTCTTGCGCAGCTTGCAAGCCGCATATCATATCTTATTGACGTTACCGGAGAGAGTACCTGGTTCGGACTGGACAAGCTGCTTGAAGAGGTGACCTTTATCCGAAGCGCCATTTTTGAACTGCCTGAAAGGGAACTGTTCCGTAAGATGACCGTGCTGGATGAACGTATCTCTATCCTTGAGGACAGGGCAGCAAAAGAGATAACCCCTGTCCGCATGGTTAATATTGTAAGGAGCATTCAGCGTTTCACTCTCACTGATGTGCTTGAGAATGTCTATGACTCATTTACCGAGCTCGGCGGAGAAGATGACTGTAATATTGATCCTGCAGTGGTGGTAGCCCGTGCCACCATATCCCGAAGGGTCAAAAAGAAGATTTACAAGCACCAGGTAATGGTCATAGGTCACGAAAAAGGCATGGGTGAGGAATACCGCAACGGCGGATGCGCCAAACCCTGGGGCAATGACAAGGCCCTCCGCTACATGAAGGTTGCTGAGACAGAGGGAATACCTGTCCACTTCTTCATATTTACTCCAGGTTCCTATCCCATTGAAGACTTTCCAGGCGCTGCCCAGCAGATTGCCAGAAACATATATGCCATGAGCAAGCTCGAGGTACCCATGATCTCCTTTATCTCAGAGGGCGGCTCAGGCGGGGCAGAGGCAATAGGCCTTGCTGACATGAGACTCATGGCATCACACGGGTACTATTCTGTAATTTCTCCAGAGGGTGCCGCAGCCATTGAGGGCAGGATCAGAGAGGGGCAAAAGGTGCCGCGTTCACTGATTGAACACTGCGCGGAACAGCTCAGGATGACAGCCCGGGATAACCTGGAACTTGGCACCATTGACCGAATTGTTGAGGAACCTCCGCTTGGGGCCCGTAAAGATGATTACGATTTCTTCAGGCGTCTTCATTTTGAGATGATCAAGGCTACTGATGAGGTAGTTCTGAGTACAAAGAGCTTCCGGGCTTTCAGGGCCTATGTTCTGCGCAAACAGGTTGCAAGGCGCAAGGAGACCACAGATACATTTGATGTACATATCCCCTGGACCCTTTCAGAATCTGAGATCGAGCGACTGATTGAGGGCAGATCCAGGAAGTACCGGGCCATGGGCCAGGGTTACATAGAGCTTAAAAAACAATCCCTTATCAACACTGCACGCATCAGGGAAAAAACCAAGGAGACCCTGAGCCGTACCTATTACGAGATAAAATACGGCCTGCTGAAGCCCCAGAAAAAGAGCGTGCAAAAAGTGCTTGAAGAAGTCACAGGGGAGGGCGCTGCATTTCTCTCAAAGATTACTGAACCTGTAAAGGCAGCGGTGGACTTTCTTGCAGGTCCTCAGGATGAAAACCGCGCAATGATTGACGATTCCTCCCAACTGTCCATATTCAACCGTGAATGGGAGCAGTACGTCAGTCCGCTTGCCAATGAGGACAGGACAGTTACCTGCCCCAATGCAGCAAAGTACGGATGCATGGACCTCTGGGTCCCTGACCTTTACGGTGAATTCTGTGGTGTATGCCCCACCTGCGGGCATCACTTCCCCCTGGAATACCAGTGGTATCTGCAGAATCTCTTTGACAGCGGAAGCGTCAAGGAATTCAACAAGCACATTGTTTCTGGAAACCCGCTGAAATTCCAAGGCCTTGACGCGCGCATCAACCGCGATGTACAGCGTACTGGCAGACGCTCAGGCATCATTACCTTCAAGGCCAGGGTCCTTGGCATCAAGATAGTGGTTGCCATGCCATACAGTAACTTCAGGAGCGGCACATTCGGAAGCGCCGAAGGTGAAAAGTTTATAAGGGCCTGCGATATCGCAAGGACCAGACGCCGCCCCTTTATTGCATATATTCACACCACAGGAGGCATAAGAATCCAGGAGGGCACGCTGGGAGTAA
>WFRQ01000249.1 GCA_015486425.1 Deltaproteobacteria bacterium
AGTCTCAAGTGTTCCCATGCCCAGGCCGATTACAACAGCGCATCTGCTCAAATCAGCAGGCAGTCCGTTATGTTCAAGCTGGGCCATGCAGCCGCACACCGCAGTTACTGCAAGCCTGGTAAGCGCATCAGCCCTTCGAAGCGGACGGGCAAATTCACGCGGCACCTCATGACATCCTGAAGGAGTTACTGCGCAGGCAGCGTGAAGATTAACAAGGCCGGTCATCTATCTGATACCCATTCAATGCCGGTTAGCGCCTCAATTACAAGAGCGGAATTACCCCCGCCAAAGGCAAGGGACTGGCTTATCCCTGTACGGCCTGCAAGTTCAGCCTGCGTACCCTCAGTGAGCACGGGGAAAGAAAGTTCAGGGTCCAGCGTGCGGCATCCGGTGGTTCCGGCAGTAACTCCTGCACCAAGGGTTGTGAGAGTAAGCACTGCCTCAACAGCCCCTGCAGCGCCAAGTGTATGACCTGTAATCCCCTTGGTGGAAACAACCGGTAAAGAAGTATGGCCAAAAACCGAATAAAGAGCCCTGCTCTCCGCAAGGTCATTGGCAATTGTCCCTGTGCCGTGAGCATTCACAAAGTGGATGTCCGAAACGGACAGCCCGGCATTTTCAAGCGCATTTTTAAGGGCTGCTGCAAGCCCCCTTCCTTGGGGATGCGGGGCCGTAGGGTGCCAGGCATCTGACGCTGCTCCATATCCCAGAATCCTGCCAATGGCCATGTGACCTGACCCGGCACTGGAGATGGATGGTTCAAGCACCATGCATCCAGCCCCTTCGCCAAGATTGAGACCTGCACGATATCTGTCAAAGGGACGGCACGCGTCTTCATATAGAAGCTGAAGGGAACTGAAACCATGATACGGAATCACGGAAAGCTCGTCCGCCCCTCCTGCTATGCAGATATCACACCTGTCCTGCCTGAGCCACTGTGCTGCAAGGCCAATGGCGTCTGTCCCTGAAGAACAGGCATTGACTATAACTGCCGATGGACCCGAGGTACCAAGAACCGCATGGGCAAGAGCGGCAAGATTGCCTTGAAAATAGTCTCTTACCCTGTCAACTTTTATGGCCTCACCGCGTTTCCAGGCATTATACCCATAATGATCAGTAAAAGTTGAGCCAACTGTTGTACCTGCGGCAATACCCACGCGCATTTCTCCAAGCTCTTCAGGAGACAGACCGGCACATGAAATGGCCTCAAAGAGGGCGGTGAGGAAAAACTTCTCTGTCCTGTTGAAACTGGAAGGGCGAGGGGCCAGTGAAGATGCCTTCACCATGGCCTCTGCCTGCTCTGAAAAACTGTTTCCGCAAACAGCGCACACAGGACAGGAAAGGGATGTTTCAAAAAGAGATGAAGGTACAGGAATGACTCGCTGCCTCTCCAGCACACCGGGGAGAGTGTGTTCGCGCAGATTTCTTCCCGCTGCGGTAATACATCCGGCACCTGTAATATTGACGGGCCCTGCTGACATGCCAATGCGGCCTGAATTAACCGGTCTGCGGTGCAGAACGCTCACGAATGAAATCCGCAAGGGTCCTCACTGACATGAATGCCTCACGCCCCTCGTCCATATCAGCGATCTGTACATTGAACTGTTTCTGCACCAGCACAACCAGCTCCACTGCATCAAGCGAATCCAGGCCTATGCCCTCTCCAAACAGAGGGGCGTCATCATCTATCTCTTCCGGCTTTATATCAGGCAGCCTCAACTCTGTTACAATCATCTCCTTGAGCCTGCGTTTAATATCCTGCATCAAAGATCAACCTCTCAAAACACATAAGTACATGAATCCGTATTTCTGAATTATCAGTCAAGATATGATTCAGACATGAAATTATCAATACCTGAATTGAGCGTTTCAAAAGGAGTTACATCGATTATAACTCTCCAATTTTGAAACTTTTCGGTAAAATACGTCAGGCATCTCATTATGCCTTGCTGTCTCCCCAGTAGTCATAGAAATTATACCACTGGAGAGGATATTTTTTTACGAAATTTTCAAGAAGCCCTGCATACCGAGAGGCACATTCGGCCAGTTTGTCAGGATCATTTTTTACATCAGACGGCACATCCATAACATCAACTATATCCACTCGATAACTCCTGCGCCCTGTGGCTGCGGAAAACAGCACTATTACCAGTGCGCCTGTGGCGCTTGCAAGATAATATGGCGAAACCGGCATCTTTACCCTGCTTCCAAGAAAAGTCACCTCAGCCCCCCTTGTACCCTCAACCCAGCGATCCCCCATCATCACCATTGCCTCTCCGTTCAAAAGAACGGCAGAGGCTTCCAGCATCCCGCCGAAATTATCGTCACTGCGAATAATATTAAATGGACATGGACGGTCCTGAAGATCAAACCAGTGCTTGGCAGCAGCCTCCTCATGGTAACGCATATGTGCGTTAATCTGTACAGGCGATTCAGTAAGAAGGGAAAGCGCCATCTGCCAGTTGCCAATGTGGGCATTGAGGATAATAACACCCCTGCCCTGGCGCATAAGGTCAAACATCCTGTCACTTCCAGGAAAATCAGACTCTATGGAAGCCTGTGGAGAAATACCAACCCATGCCCTTTCAAGCAGAACAAGCCCGAAGTTGCAGCAGAGTCTGTAGGTTTGCCACGCATACGAAAAGCTGGAACTGTTGGGAAACATGCGCATGAGATATGGTCTGGTGCGCCTGTGAATACCAGGGGAAAACAGACAGTAGCAGGCCACTACAAAATAAAGCAGTACGCATGAGGCATTATATCCGAAAAAACGGAGCCAGAGATAAAATATCTGGTGGCCAAGCAGTTCAAGCCTGTATCCCAGGCCCCTGCCATGCGATGATGCCGTATCAGCCACTTTCACACCCCCGTTTCCTGTAATATATCGAGGCCCCGTACACTATGGCAGCGCCAATGAATCCCAGCAGAGGCCCGAGCACCAGGGAGCCAATGAAATATTCCCACAGCCGCTGATGTATCTGGAGTACAAGGGTATCAAAACTTGCGTCAGTGAGAAAGTGTCCGTAGCGCATGAAATACCCGGTTTCAATACACAGCACAGGGACTACAGGAGGACAGCAGAACTGGCTGGCCCCCACGGCTGCCACCTTGTTGAGATTAAGCTTGTGGGCAACATAGATAATGACAATGGTGTGACACGCAATCAGAGGCAGAGCTCCGAGAAACAGACCCAGCCAGGCAGCGGTGGCCAGCATGCCGGGAGAGGAGTGCTCTTGACAGAGCTGCCGAAGAAACCTCAGCGGATGCTTTACCGCTGCAAAATTTATCTTTTCCACCTCTCTTTCTACAAGCTGCCTGTGTGGCACTGGTACAAGGGCCCTGAGTACAAGCCATGAATGAAGCAGAGATAGACGCAGGTTGTCTGCAAATTTTCTGAAATGGGATATACGAACATCTTTCCCCTGATAAATTACAGATACAGGGGCTGACTTAACAGGGATTCCGGCCCATACTGCCCTGACTATCACCTCTACTTCAAAATCATAGCGACTGCATCGAAAAGGCAGCTCAAGAAGGACTTCAACCGGATAGAGCCTGAAACCGCTCTGGGTATCAGGGAGTTCCGCACCGCACTCAAGCCTTACCCAGAAATTGGAAAATTTTCTGCCAAACCTGCTGGATGCAGGCACTGCGGGACCTTCCATGCCCATTCGCTCGCCTATGACAATGCAGGGCATACACTCCTGAGCAGCCTGTATCAGCACATGGATGTCTTTGGGGTCATGCTGTCCATCAGCATCAATGGTTATGATGGTATCATACCCCATGCGCCCTGCCATGCGGGCTCCGGCAAGTATTGCCGCGCCCTTGCCAAGGTTCTTAGGCAGGGAATGAATTACACAGTCCAGGTCGTCAACGAGGTGCACGATATTGTCCGTGCTTCCGTCATCCACTACGATGCATGGCAACCCCTGGGAAAGCACTCCTGTGACAACGCCCCTCAACGTGCCCTTGTGGTTGTAAACCGGTATGACTGCGACTGGCTTCATAATAACGCTCTAATGCCGGACCAGTATATCCCACAGCGGGCCTGTATAACCCCGCTGGTGCAGGCGGCCAATCTGTTCATAAATCACTGAACATGGATAAATCCTGTCCAGCCTGCCTCCCCATTCTGAGCGTATCCTGGAATCTATGGTTTGGAAATTCAGCCCAGACGCATAATAAAATGCAGGTTCAAATAAATCCTGGCTCTGTGTTATTATACCCTGCTCCACGGCCATATCATAAATCGCAGTGCCTGGCAGTATGCGGATGCCAGCAAATGCAAACACTACAGAGGCCGGTAACCGCTCCAGATTGTCAATCCCATGTGAAATAGTCTCCCTGGTCTCCCCAGGACCTCCAAACATACAGAAATGGGCGCACGGTATTCCCAGGGTATGGGCTGTAGTGGTGCACGTTTCCACATCTTCAAAGGTAAATCCCTTACCGAAACCATCCAGTGTCTCATCCGTGGTCCCGTCGGTGCCAAGCTCCATTCCTGCAAGCCCCGCACGCTTCAGGAGCATGAGGTTTTCCCTGGTCAGGCCAGACGGCCTGAAAAAAGCACACCACGGCGTGGTATTGCCTGCCCTTATCAGGGCCTCAGCCACAAGGAGATAGTGTCCGGCAGGGTCATTAAAAACCGCATCAGTGAAAAAGAGATATTTTGCTCCAAGCTCCTCTACAAGCCTTGCTGCATCAGAGGCAACTTCCTCAGGCTCTCTGTACCGTATGCGCCGACCCTCTATGAGCGGATATGAGCAGTAAGTGCATCTGAAGGGGCAGCCACGCTTTGTCTGAAGATTCAGCATGCCCCCTGCCGCTGTATAATATGAAACAGCATTGTGATTGTACTGTACAGGAAACCATTGGGTTTCATCTGTCCGGGACCTGATAATACCGGGAGCAGGAGGCCGCCCTGCCTCTATGCAGGCAGCAAGCTCGTTAAGAATCATCTCTCCCTGGCCGGTCACGCCATAATCCGCCCCCAATGCTTCCATGAATTTTTCCGGAAAGATAGAAAACGCAGGCCCTCCGATAACTACCGGTGCATCACAATGTTTCCTGATGACCTCCATCACCTGCCGCACATCATCGATGAATGATACAGGGTCAGCGCTGTCCACATTATCGATATTTCTTATGGAAATGCCCACAAGGGCCGGAGAAAAATCTCTGAGTTCTCTTTTAAGCCCGGATAACCCTTCCATTGCCAGCACATCGTACAGCCTGACCTCATGCCCTGCCTGCTCAAGGGCACCTGTCAGATGAGCTGTGCCAAGTGGATAAACCGGATAGGGCACAACGGCCCTGTTAGCGGAAACAAGGAGGCATTTCAAGGCGCTATGAAGCCTCCGCGGGTCGGGCAGATTCATGCCCGGACTTCTGCTCTATTACATTCAGTTTCACCACAGGGGCTGTGTTCGGACATACGTCAAGCCTGCCAAAAATCATGAAATCCAGTTGCGGTAAAAAAGCAAGCAGACTTTCAGCTTCTGAAAACGCGGCATTATACGGGTCTTCAGGGTGAAAAATGGAATAGACAGGCCCCTCGAATCTGAAAAAAGCCGCTGCCTCAGAGGGCGCAATATTGGGCAGTGTATAGCTGAACAGCAGAGGACTTGGCTGACCCTGTGAAATAGTGCGAAAGTATGCAATATCTGTATCAAGGCAGCCACACGTGGTGCCGGTTATAAAACCGGTCATATGGTTCTTAAAATCAATTCCCGTTTCCCTCACAACAAGGCATGCACCAGCAATGGCAAGACGGCTGATCAAGTCCATGCGTCCCCACCTGCGAGGCATGGGGCCCGGGAAAAACTCAGAAAGCACTGTTGGAATATCATCATTCGCAGAGCAGGCAGCACATATGCCGGAAGGAAGCTCTACTGCCTCTCTGCCATGCATGGATCGGGTATTTTTTTTCATATTACACTGTCACAGGCTCACGCCCGGCATTGCAGATAGAAGCATCCTTAGGGACTGTCCAAAAATAACTTCCCGATTTCGCATCTCATCTTCAGGCCATCCTGAGCCGAACTTCAATCACAAAATCCTCAACGTAGCCCGGCTACGCCTGCGGTTTTGCTCAATCAGTTCAACTCAGCCTGACCTAAATCTGAGCGCGCCATCATCCAACTTATTTTTGGACAGCCCCTTAGCGATTAAGCCAGCAGATAGGATCTTCCGCAAGATAATCTCCTGTAACATTAAACGCATGCCCCCTGCATCCATAACACCTGTAGTTAAGTTCGCAGTTGGCGCAACGCCCCTTTACCTCTTTTCTTATTTCTCTCAAATGGCGTATAACCTCACTGTCAGACAAAATGGATTCAAGACTCTGCTCCCTGATATTTCCCACAGGCAGGGCCACACCTGGACAGGGATGTATATCACCGTCAGCAGTAACCGTGCAGGAGTATTCATGGCGCGCACAGTGAGACCCTACCAGCGGCGGATGCACCTTCCACTTCCTTTCAAACTCCCCGGCGTCTATGGCGGCAAGAGTTTCAAAAAGTATCTTCAGTTCTTCAGCAGAAACTTCAAGCTCAGGGTGTTCCCTGGCCCGACCCTGCCACGTCATAACCTCAACATAAGGCGTAAAACCATTGTTCCTTGCCCAGCGCCACAACTCCGGCAGTTCATCTATATTCTGGCGGCATATTATGGTTTCCACACCAAGTTTCATCTCTCCATCAGGATATCCGGCCCTGACCAGCGCATCCAGGCCCCTGTTAATAGCCTGGGCTGTCCCCGGTCTTCCAGCCAGGAAATCCTGAACTTCGGGCAGCCTGCTGTTCATTTTAATAACAACAGGAATACCACGATTGGCAAGCCTCCTGGCAAACACATCATCTATCAGCGTGGCATTGGTAAAGAGGTCAGCCCGAAGCCCCCTGGCAAGGATGTGATCTAAAACGGTAAACAGATGTGGATAAAGGGCTGGCTCTCCGCCTCCGAGCACGATTATCTTTCTTGCTCCAAGGCCCGCAGCCTGATCAACGGCATCCAGCACCTCTTCAAGTGAAGCTCGTTATCAAGAGGCCGTCCTGACGATGCATAGCAGTACACGCATTCCAGATTGCATTTTCTGGAAAGCTCAAGCTCCATTGAGAGCAGGCGATTACTCTTCCTGGCCTCGGCGATTTCATCAGGGGTATATTCCAGCCCCCACGTCTCTCCAAAACAGCTCATAATATGTTAATCAAAACAAAAATCACAAGGTATCTGCTAAGAGGGTACCGCATCTGCTGCGTTGGCGAGGGCTCGAAGTACAGGGAGTACGCCTTCGCCCCCTCCGCCTTGCATCTGCAGCACCCTCTGAGCAGATACTTATCAAAAAATAGTTGTGTGAAAAGCGACTTTCCATGAGGGGGTGAGTAGTGTGCTGGTGCCCAAACTCCTGTTTGGGCACCCTGTGGCCTGAAGCTCCTGCTTCATTCCTTTTAATACCGGCTGCGTAGCATAACTGGTATTGCCTGGAAGCTGGAGCTTCCGATTGTATGTTCCCAAACTGGAGTTTGGGAACCAGCGGGTTAGGTCCTGCTTCAAATATACCCCTGACGGGCGGATCCGATCGGTGCACTACAGGATCAACCGGAACTCGGGAACTTATTTTTGGACAGCCCTTTATCATAGCAAAAATTCTTCTGTATTGTCAGGCGTTATCACCGCAGTAGTTACGTTTTCATAATTTTTCAAAAATGTTCTGGGAAATTTCCGTCTTCCTTTTTTCGGATTCCACTTGAATTCATAGGCATAAATTTTCTGATCCCTTTCTTCGATATAATCAATTTCCTGCTGCTGAGTTGTACGCCAGAAATAACATTTTGCATATATTAAACGATTATTGATGAATTTCTGCCTCTCACTTATTAAATAGTTCTCCCACAACGCTCCGGTATCTGTCCGACTGGACAGCGGCATGAAATTCCCTATAACCGCATTTCTGATACCATTATCATAAAAATATATCTTTTTACCCTTTTTTATTTCATTTCGCACATTTCTGCTCAGTGCTGGCAGCCTGAACAGAACAAATGCCTTTTCCAGCAGGTCAATATATCGTTCCACTGTCTGACTGCCTGCCCCCACAAGCCGGGCTATCTCATGCATTGAGACCTCGCTTCCAATTTGAAGGGCTACTGCCCTGAGAATTTTTTCCAGCAGAACAGGCTTTTTGATCTGCTCAAGGGTTAAAAGATCCTTGTAAAGGTAACTTTCAGCCAGTAGCCTGATGAGTTCCTGCTCGTGCCCCGGCGAGGTGACAATCTCAGGATACGAGCCGTAAACCAGCCTATGCTCAAGAAGCCGTTTCTCTTCCATCAGACCGTACTCCCTTACTAGTTCGGCAAAAGAGAGTGGAAGCAGATGAAACTCAAATTTACGGCCTGTAAGAGGTTCAGACAGGGAAGCATTTAATTCAAAAGCGGAGGAACCAGTGGCAATAACCTGCAGCCCATCAATCTGGTCAACGGCAAGTTTAATAGTAATACCAATATCAGAAATTCTCTGGGCCTCATCAATAAATAACAGCCGACTTTCACCTGCGATGGCACGCAGCCTGGTTGATGTACATTTCTCAAGCAAGGCCCTGACATCCGGCTCATCCGCATTAAGCTCAAGAACTTTTTCCCTTCTTTTCCTGAGCAGTGCTTTAACAAGCGTGGTCTTTCCAGCCTGCCGAGGTCCAAACAGGATAATGGCTTTGCCCTTGAACATGCGGGCTTCGATATGTTCCCCTATATCTCTAGTTATAATATTTTTAATTTCCATATTAAAAATATTATAATTTTTTTAACATAAAGACAAGTGAATCCTAAACCCTGCGATTGTCAGATTTGCCAAATATGCGTGCGGAAGGCACACAGACGTACTTACCGTACTTCAATTGTCTGACAACGCAGCAGATTCAGCAATCAGGGAATTCCCCTGTTTCCAGATTCAACAGAATTCGGATGAAAGCTTACCTGTAATCAAAAAACCTTTTCGGTTTTCTTCCGCCATGCTCAAACATCCTTTTCTTCACGGACTCAATGGTTTCAATCCGCAAGTCCGGCTTTACCCTGATTCGCGCCTGTATCAGTGACAGGATCTGCTCCCTGTCCATTGAGCCATCCTCTCTATCCCCCACAACCACGGTAACGTGGTCCGAAAGGTCAAAATCAGCCCTTACCTCAATGTAGGCTGCTCCCACCTGAGGCACCTCCTGCAGGACATGGAATATCATCTCAGGATAGATGGTGGTTCCCCTGTACTTGAGCCGCTGAGAGAGCCTGGCCTCTATTGGCCCAATGCGAGGTGTATTCCAGCCACAGGCGCATGGTTCAGCAAAGAGCCTTGCGATATCACCGGTGCGGTAACGGACCAATGGCATGCCTTCAACACCCATTGGCGTTACCACAACCTCACCAGGCTGTCCGTCAGGCACAGGTGTACCATTTTCATCCACTATTTCTACCAGGGCCAGTTCAGGGTGCACGTGGCCGCCGCAACCTTGCGAACATTCACAGAAGCAGGTCTGAAGCTCTGTGGCAGCGTAAGTTGATACCAGATTACAGTTCCACATCTCCTGAAGCTCAGCTCCCAGGGGAAGCAGTGACATGTCCGGCCTGCGCACCGGCTCGCCTATTGCCACGATAATTTCAACACTGCTGTCAGCAGGATTAAGGCCATTTTGAACTGCCCATCGTGCAGTTGCAAGCATATGCGCAGGCACGCCGACCACTGCAGATGGCTGCATCTCTGTGATAAGCTCCCACTGTGCTGCCGGATGCCCAGGGCCACTCCTTATGGCAGTTGCCCCCAGTTTCACACAACCTGAAAAATAGGCCAGGCCGGCTATAAAGCAACGGTCCAGGGTTACGCTGAGCATAACCCTGTGGCCCTGTCTGATGCCTGCTCCGGCAAATGCCACAGCCTCATTAAATGCGAGCCGATCAAGGTCACCACGGGTAAAAGGTATGGAGAGAGGACTCCCGGATGTGCCGGAAGTCTGAGAGATATCCACAATATCAGACATGAACTCCTGCGGACAATGGAAATCAGCGGGACTCTTTTCAATATCCTCTCTCGATGTCATGGGAAGATCGGACAAATCCACAGAGCAGGCAATTTCATGTATATCCAGGCCGGAATGCTTAAAGAAACCACTGTAAAAAGGCGTTAATGCCGCGTGGTCAAGGTGGGCCGTCAGAAACGCCTTCTGATGCTCAAGTATATGATGCGGAGACTGGCTTCTGAGCTTCAGTGCCTGGTCAAGAGACCATGTGTGCATCAAACCGTTCCGTCCCTTGCAAGCTCCGCCTGTATGGCGTTTCTGACCCTGTGCTTCAGTTCATAGATACAGCGGATTTTGTCCTTTTTGACATCAGGTTTCTCTGCTGGAAGCAGCACCATGTCCACTGGTGAAGGGTTTAGAAGCCTGTGCCCTGGCGGCATGACCTGAGCCGTACCCTTCATGCATACCGGTACCACAGTGCAGTTAAGCTCACAGGCGAGATAAAAGGCTCCGTTTCTGAATCTCCCCAGCAGTCCATTTCTGGAACGATGACCTTCTGGCCAGACCACCAGGGAACAGCCCCTTTCAAGCAGTTTTCGTCCTGCTTCGAGAACCCTGTCCCAGCCGTGTTCTGCATTTATGTATCCTGCCCAGCGCATGAAAATACTGTAAACTGGAATTTTGAACGGCCAGGTTGTTATAAATGCAAGCTGCGCCTTGAGCAGTGCAAAAAGGTAAGGCTCAATGGAAGAGCAATGATTGGACACAAATATAACCGGGGCATTAAACCCGCCCGATCTGTCGTGAAGCCTTATGGGAACCATAAAGGCGATAAGCCTTACAATCACAAAACCATACGCCATGATTGCCGTCCGGACGAACCTGTCCACATCATGATATCTGAAAAGCATCATGAACCTGACAGTAATCCATGTGAATGTCACACCTACCACAGTTACCAGGAAAAAACATGGCCAGAAGTAGATATTAAACAGGATACGCTTCATCAAGCAGCTTGGACATCCCTGTATAACCTGGACACCAGCTCATAAAGGTCATGCATGGTACGGACTGACCTCAATGCCTCTTCATCTGTAAACTTAAGGCCGAACTCCTTCTCCAGTGCAACAACCATATCTACCGCATCCAGACTGTCCAGGCCAAGGTCCTCATAGAGATTGGCATCATCTCTCAGATCATTCAGGTCAAGCTCGAATTCATCAGCAAGAACCCGGTTCACCCTGGCCCTGAGATCACTCTCATCTGTCATGCTGAAACCTCCCTAACACCAGGGAACTGTTAACGCCCCCCAGGGCAAAATTGTTTTTCAGTACTGTATCAAGGGTCTGCTGGAAACCCTTCCTTACATGCTTAATACCACTGCATGTGCTGTCTGGTTCGTGGAGATTCAGAGTGGGGAAAACCTCTCCAGTTCTTATCATTTCAAGTAATATAATGGATTCAAGAGCGCCTGCTGCACCAAGGGTATGCCCTACATAACCCTTGAAGGAACTTACCGGCACCTTATCTCCAACCACAGCATTAATTGCCCTTGCCTCTGTGGCATCACCGGCTATGGTGCCGGTAGCATGGGCATTTACATAATCAATATGCCCTGGCTCCACGCCCGCGTCCTTCAGGGCAAGTCTCATTGCCATGGCCATGGCCTCCATGCCGGGGTTGGCCACATGGCCGCTGTCATTACAATTGCCAAAACCAAGCACCTCTGACAGGGGTATGGCCCCCCGTGCCTGGGCATGCTCCAGGCTTTCAAGCACCAGCACGCCGCTGCCGGCACCGCACACTACACCATCACGCATCACATCAAAAGGCCTTGGTGTCTGCTGTGGTGTTTCATTCATACGGGATGCAGCCTTCAGGACATCAAAAACCACGCTTACAGTGTGGTGCACCTCATCTGCACCGCCACAGAACACAACATCCTGCCTGCCGGACTGTATAAGCATAAGGCCAAGCCCGATGGCCTGAATGGAAGAAGTGCATGCACTGACAGTTGACCACTGCTCTCCTGTAATACCAAGGAGCTGGGCCACGTTGGCAGCACAGGTATGCCCCATTATTTTGAAAAAAGTGCCGGAACGCAGGCTCTCTATGCTGTTTTCGGGAATGAATTCCCTGTAAAATTCTTCATTTATGGATGGACTGCCTGTTGTGGACCCCATTACTGCGCCGGTACGCCCGGATTTCAGAATTTCAGGCGACAGCCCTGAATTCTCAAGGGCCTCAAGGGCTGCAACAGCGGCGTAAACTGCCATTGGCCCCATGGTCCTTCTTACACTGCGCGGAAGCAGTTTTTTTGCGTCAAAATCAGGGACTGGCGCTGCGAGAAACGAACCAAGCCCTCTGACAGCTTCCCATTCAGGCATGAACCTTACCCCGGAACGGCCCTGCCGGACGGCGTCAACGAGCCTGCCCACACCGAGTCCAAAGGGTGAAACCGCACCGGCTCCTGTAATTACGACCCGTTTCAACGGCACTGCCGCACCTCGTTCCAGAGCTCCTCCAGCCCCAGTATTTCTCCTGCAGCACCAAGCGCTGATATTGACGTTCCAACAATACCTGTCATAAGTGTATTCTGCCCGGTAAGCCACAGGCCCGGAAGGCTGGTTCTTGGTGACGGATTAATCTGTCCTGAACTTCTCAGAACTCCATAAACCCCGCCCTGGGGCGTCCCCAGCTCATCCCTGAATGTGAGAGGAGTACCAAAGGCAAGGGGTTTCAAACAGTTTATAATACCGTCGAAATATTTTTCCATGAGTTCAAGAATCTTTTCCTGCTGCTTCTTTTTCCACAGTCTGTACTCATCGGAACGCCTCCCTTTGCGCAAATGCTCAAAACCTTTAATATCACCCCACCACGCTGGTTTCATTACAACCGTGCCCAGTGATGCGTCCATGCTGTCCGACTCAATACGTCCAGACGGCATGGAAAAAACAAGGGGACCATCTTCAAAAAAATCCGGGCTGTTTTCATAGCCCTCAAGGCCAGGGACCAGGCTGCATATATTCTGCCACCTGTAGGCATCAGGAAGTCGCTCCGATGAGATGCATCCGAAAAGTATATACATGGACCAGGAATTTTCCAGCTCCTGCATGCGGTGAAGCCATGCAGGACGCATGGCACCCTCAGGCAGCATGGCAGGAAGATGCGAGGGGTGGGCCGCGAACACTACATTCTCCGCAGAAATCTCCATGTCCCTGGCACAGATACCGCTCACCCTGCCATTATCAGTGGTGATGCGCTCAACTTCAGCGCCGCATATGATCTCCACCCCCTGACTGGCAAGCAGTCGTGTAAACGCATCTGCCAGGGCCTGGCCGCCTCCCTCCAGGGTCCAGGCGCCCTTCAGATACGACCAGGCCACCATGGCATGAACTCCAAGGCTTGCAACTGACGGCGCTGCTCCATACAGAAGGGTAGGCATTGCAAAGACTGACTGAAGGTATCTGTTCTCAGTAAGCTTTTCAATAAACTCTGCAAGATTCATAAAGGCAGGACGCCAGAGTCCTCTGAAAAAAGGCTCAAGAGGGAGGTCAAGATTGTAAAAGGGAATGGTATTAATAATGGTCTCTATTTCCTTCAGATAACCATCTACTGCGTGCCTTGCCTCTGGAAAGCGGTTTATCAGCGCATCACGGTACCTGTCATTGTGATAATAAGCACAGACATCTGACTCACTGTCCCGGAAACGTACAACGTCACAGCCGTCTTCCGGAAAGGGGACAGCGGTAACCATCTGCATTATGCCAAGATATTCCCACAGAACTCTGAGGATATCTCCATGATTAAGACAGCCGATATAGTGGCACCCTATATCAAACGGAATGCCCTGACGCGTAAACCTGCGAAGGGCACCGCCCGGTCGGGCACCACGCTCTATAACCACAACACTTCTGCCCTGACGCGCCAGGAGCGCAGCAGTTGTGAGCCCGCCTATTCCACTTCCTATTACTGCAAAGTCATATTTCATGCGGATTCTATCACAAGAGAACTGTTGGTGCCGCCAAACCCTGATGCATTGCAGAGAAACCGGCGCAGGGACAGGGGTGTGGTCTTTTTGTAAATATCAAGAAATGCTGCTCGTTCATCAAGTTTTTCAAGATTGGGATGGCCTGCCACAAAGCCGCCCTGTGCCATTATCAGGCCGTAAACCACCTGTGAAGCCCCTGCCATCCAGAATTCATGGCCAGTCAGGGCCTTGGGGGCACATACAGGAGGCCGGGTTCCATTTTCCGGGAAAAGAGACCTGATGGCATCAGCCTCGGCAAGATCACCAGCCTGGGTTGATGTTGCGTGTGCCAGAATAAGATCAATACTGCCAGGGCTGACATCCGCCTGATCCATTGCCTGCTTCATTGCCCTCCTGATCCCATCCCCGCTTGGAACCGAGATATGATGACCATCAGCCGCATGGCCATACCCTCTCACCCTGCCAAGGATACACGCCCCCCGTCTCCTTGCCCTGTCTTCGGATTCAAGAATTAATACAGCCGCTCCGCCGCTGGGAACAAGACCGTCACGAGCAATGTCAAAGGGACGTGAAGAGGCCTGCGGCTCATGCTCACGCATGGAAAATGCGCCAAGCGCATCAAAACTGCACATGGATTCCCATGATATCTCCTGGGCCCCGCCACATATAACACAACTCTGTCTGCCGGAGGCTATGAGGGCCGCAGCCTGCCCGATTGCCATTGCCCCGCTTGCGCAGGCGCTGCTCATGGTCCACGAGACGCCTTTCAAACCAAGAAAAGTTGCAAAATTCAGTGATATAGTGCTGTTAAGCAGCCTGAATATATGACCACTCCCGATATTGCGGCTTATCCCCTCTTTTCTGAGAATATCCACCTGTTCCACTGCCGTTGCAGCCGAGGAATCATTACCGAATACAATACCCGCATCTTCACGCCCCTTGAACTGTTCAAGCCCCAGGCCAGCCTTTTCCGCAGCCTCCTCAAGGGCTGCCCATGCCCACAGCCCGAATTCAGGAAGTGTCTTTCGCATCTTTCGCGAAAGACTTCTCGGAATCTCAAACCCCTGTATTATGCCTGAAAGACCACTCCTGAAACCAAGAGCCTTTCTTTCAGACAGGAAGCAAATGCCGCTTTTCCCCTCACGAAGCGCATTCCCCACCGCCTTGCAACCGATACCAAGACAGGATACGATACCTAAGCCTGTAATAACAGGGATGTTCCTTCGTATTTCTGATTGATTATCCATGGAAAGCGCCTGTGAAGACCTGCTCCTGAAGCTGTGTATTCATAAAGGCAAAATGCTACCAGAATTTCAGTCTGCTTCCAAGCTTTTAGACTTTTTTGTCACTGGAAGAGCAGTAAAAAAGAACTGTCACCATGAAAATTAAATTCATCTCTCACTGCAGAAAATTTTGCCTGTTTGTACTCATGATTTTACTGCTTCTCTCAGGCTGCATGTTCCACAAAGTAGAACAGGACCTGAAGGCGCACAGCAGGATGGTTACCATCAGGGGCAGGGTCATTGACGAGTTCAAGCCTGACGCGCACGTGGTGGCTGTGCTTCTCGACGTCAGCAACCCTGCGAATCCCAGACTTATGAACCTGATAGACATGGGACGGCCAGGAAGTTTCTCGTTCCAGGCAGTGCCAGGACACTATCGAATTTTTGCTTATGAAAGCACTGCCGGAGAACAAATTTACAATAAAACAGACCGGATAGGCAGGTCGGAACCCATAGATGCTACAAACCCCGGCTCGGTTGTGGACATTGAGATCAAAATACCCGAAAGAGTCAACGCAGTTATTGCCGGACGCGCTGAACAGATCAAAAGCAATCTGAAAAAGGATATTGCACGAATATACAGTTTACAAACGGTGATTAGGGGCTGACCAAAAATAAGTTGTATGATTGCCCGCTCAGATTTAGGTCAGGCTGAGTTGAACTGATTGAGCAAAACCGCAGGCGTAGCCGGGCTACGTTGAGGATTTTGTGATTGAAGTTCGGCTCAGGATGGCATGAAGATGAGATGTGAAATCGCGAAGTTATTTTTGGACAACCCCTTACACCCTCTTAATATAAGCCATTCTTTCGGTCTTTTTCTTAAAAATAATTCCCCCCTTGCACCTGATAAAAGTCGTACTTAATATAAAAACCGCAGCAGAGGTACAACACTCGTATATACGGATCCATAGAAGTGGTGATTGCATGCAACACATTGTTATTGTGAATCTTTGAATGTAAACATTTTCCTTGTGTTACTCTACTCGGGCAAATGTATATTGAATTGAAAATGTACCAACCGGAGGATTAAAAA
>WFRQ01000250.1 GCA_015486425.1 Deltaproteobacteria bacterium
AAAACGGGAAGTTATTTTCCGATCGTTCCCAAACTTCAGTTTGGGAACCGTGCTGTTGGAAGCTCCAGCGTAACTTCTCAATAAGTGGTGACAAGTTTCGTGCTGGTGCCCAAACTCCTGTTTGGGTACCCAATTGACAGAAGCTCCTGCTTCATTCCTTTTAATACCGGCTGTGCGGCATTACCTGCTCTTGTCTGAAAGCTGGAGCTTCCAACAGCACGGTTCCCAAACTGAAGTTTGGGAACGATCGGAAAATAACTTCCCGTTTTTCTGTCTTCCCAAGGTGCGCACCCTACTCCTTATCAATATCAGGGCCGTTCGTCTGCGCGCGCCATCATCCAACTTGTTTTTGGTCTGCCTCAGCCCACCATGCTGTAAAGAAGCCTTATTTCCTCCGGCCATAAATCTGGATCTACTGTCTCAAGTATCAAAGGTATGTTATCAAACCGGGCGTCATTCATAATGAACCGGAATGCGTCAAGCCCTATCTCCCCCTTTCCCAGGCTGTGATGCCTGTCCACCCTGCTTCCAAGCCCTTTTTTGGCATCGTTCAGATGGGCGCCACACAGATACCTGAACCCCACCATACGCTCAAACTCCTCCATTGTTGCCTCATAGGCATCTCTTGTACGAAGATCGTAACCGGCTGCAAATGCGTGACACGTATCAATACAGGCTCCCACCCTGGATTTATCATCAACCCCCTGGATAATGGCAGCGATATGCTCGAACCTGTAGCCGATATTGCTGCCCTGGCCCGCGGTGTTTTCAATCACAGCCTTTACGCCTTCTGTGCCTGCAAGGGCGCTGTTAAGGCTCTGAACAATGTTATCAATGCACTCTGTCTCACTTATTTCATTAAGATGGCTTCCTGGATGGAAGTTCAGCTTTCCAAGCCCCAGGGCATGGCAGCGTCTCATCTCATCCACAAACGCATCAAGGGATTTCTGTCTCTTTTCCTCCTGTGGATGTCCGAGATTTATGAGATAACTGTCATGCGGCAGGCAGTGCTCGGGGCTGATGCCCACGTCTTTCAGGTTGGCTTGAAATCTGCGGATATTTTCTTCAGCAAGCGGTTTTGCCTTCCACTGCCTCTGGTTCTTTGTAAACATGGCAAGGGCTGAGGCCCCTATCTTTTCAGCATTCAGCGGGGCGTTTTCAACACCTCCAGCAATACTTACGTGCGCTCCCACAAATTTTGTCTTCACTGATTCTCCTCCATGAGCTGCAGATTCCGCACCGCTCTCCTGTTATGGTCCCATGTATCTATTACCAGGCCGTGTCCGGAAAAGGAAGCGGTGAGAGTGCCGTCATGCGCTGTTGTTAATACCAGTGCCCCTGCGCGCCTCCAGCGCTCCACCACGTCAGGCGCAGGAAGGCCAAGATAGTTTCTCCAGCCTGCTGATATAAAGGCTGCGCGGGCATGAACATATTGAACAAATTCCTCGCTGCTTGATGTCCTGCTTCCGTGATGAGGCACCACTGCCACCTGGGCCTGACCGGGATTACTGGCCACTATGCAGGCCTCCCGTCTCTTGTCAATGTCTCCTGTGAGCAGAAAGGCCCTGTTGGAATGCTCAAGCCTTATCACAAGGGAACGGCTGTTACGGTTCGAAGTTCCGGGACAGCCTGACGGAGCAAGCACCTGAAACCTTATGCCATATTGTTCAAATTCCCTGCTGTTTTTAAAAACCACATGCCTTGTGCCTGATTCCTTAACGCTTTTGATCAACTGTCTCCATGCACGATTCCAGGGCGCGGTATCACTGTTGGTCCAGAGTTCACCAGGGCCGAACTGCCTTACAAGGGCAGCAAGGCCCCCTGCATGATCAGTCTCCGGGTGTGAAAGCACAAGGATATCTATGTGGGTATATCCCAGAGTCCGTATGTATGGCCCCACAATCCGCTCCCCTGTATCAAAACTGCTGTTTCGAAACCCTCCGCCATCCATCACCATGAGCCTTGAGCCAGGAAGCTCAACAACCTGACAGGTGCCCTGGCCCACGTCAGGCACATGGAGCACAAATCTGGAGCCTGTGCGCATGAGATATTTCTTATACACTGCGCCCATTACCACAGCACTGATCAGGACAACACATAAAGCCCTGCACAGTATTCTGCTTCTGCCTCTGATATTCCCTGAAACCGAAAGCCCTGCTGACAGCAGGGCAGCCCAGAACAGGGCGATCTGCCATGTATCAGGACGCGCGATCCAGAATGCCGCATGTGGCAGCGCGGCTGCAGTCTTTATGAACACCAGCATTCCTTTTATAAGAAAGCCTGCAGGGGCAAGAAAAAATGTATGGGCCAGGGCAGGCCACACCAGGGAGGTCATTACGCCTGCAATAAGAAGCGGCAGTATAAGCAGACAGACCAGGGGCACCAGTACAATATTAATAACAGGCCCCACAACTGATATGCGCTGAAAATACCACGCAGACAGCGGGGCAGTTGCAAGGGAGGCTACCAAAGACACCCCGGCCACCTGCACAAAATAGAACAGGGCCCTTTGTTTCAGGGGCATGTCATGCACTGGCATTACAAAAACAGGCGAGAAGATAATGAGAAAAAAGACTGCGGCAAAGGAGAGCTGAAATGCCATGTCAAACAGGTACAGCGGGGATATAGCAAGCAGTATCCACGCAGCGGCTGCAAGGGAATTCAGAGGCGAATGCGGCCTTTCAATAATCAGGGCAAGGGAAAAAATCAGTATCATCACCATTGCCCTGGTTGCAGAGGGGCTGAAACCTGCAAGCCCTGCATACATGACAACCGCCGCCATGGAGAGGAGAGTGGCAGCCTTAATCACATTCAGTCGAAGGGCAACCCACTCAAAGCGCAGAAGGCACCATTTTGCACTGAAGAACACCAGCATTGCGGCAAGCGCCATGTGAAGCCCTGAGACAGCAAGCAGGTGTCCTGTCCCGGTGATTGCAAAGGCCTCTGAAAGTGCAGGGGATAGACCGGTGCGGCTTCCAAATAGCAGGGCACTGGCAACTGCACCCTCAGGACGTCCGGCAAAGAAGCCTGTTACAAATCCCATGAGCCTGGAGCGCAGATTTTCAAGCAGGCAGCGAGGCCCTGTTAAAAACCCTCCTGACATATCATGGCCTGTTCGTACACAGAGCAGGGCATCAGGCACAAAGGCCTTCACTGTTATACCTCTGAGCGCCCACCAGTTCTCGTAGTCAAAGGTTCCTGGAGTGCGAAAATTCCTCACAGGCCTGAGGCTTGCAGAAAATCTTATGATATCGCCCGGCACAAACTGCTCAGGGGAGTCAGATGCAAGGGTTACACTGATAAGACCGTGCAGCAGGCGGGAAGAGGATTCGGATTCATGCAGCCGCATTGCAGACGCAGCAAAACGCAGGTCTTTGTCCCCCTGAAGAGGGGCGCTTGCAACCCTTGCGGTTATAACATGCCTTCCCCTGTGGAGGGCAAGTCTCTGAAGATCGGCCGTATCTGTTTTCAGCCTGGCATCAGCATAGTGGTAATGGAGGAGACCTGCTGCAAAAAATGCTGCTGATGCCAGAGCAAGGCAGAATATCCGCACCTTCAAGGCATGAGGCCGGGAATAATTTAAAGAAAACAACCTGGGAAACAGCCACTGCCGATTACGAGAAAACGTAAAAAAGGAAAAGGCTGCCAGGGCCCCTGCAAGAAACAGGAGCCAGGCAAATGCATTGAAACAGGCATCTCCCGCGTCTGCCTGCCTCCCATACCAGATACCCAGAGCAAATGGAACAAGCAGGAGAATCAGTGTGGTGACAGGCATTTACCCGCGGGCATTTTCAGGGACAGAAGGCGCGGGCCTGCCCTCAGGAACTGAACAGTGACTGCAAATTAATAACGTGTGTAACACACTGATCCGGCTCAAGCTTGAACCTTGCCTCTTCAAAACCGGGCGCCCCGGTTATTCCTGCCCTCACGTTGTTTGAAAATCCGAAACGCTCCACAGGTATACCCATAACCCTGTCAAACTCATGGTTGTCATTGGCATCATGAAAAAGCAGGATAGCGTACCAGCCGGGTTTCAGGTTATTAAATATCTCCCCTGCCCTGCAATTCTTCACCTTCATTACAGCAAAACGGCAGGAGTGCTCCCGTGCGTTATAAGTATCCTCCCTGTCATAAAGGGACATGCGCACCACGCCGCTGTCCTCTTTGATACCCTTGATGACAACGTGCAGACATGCCATGCCCCGGTCCGGCACCCTGCAGTCTGAGCAGTCAGTTATCCGCAGCCCGGCATCTCCGTCTTCTGTACATGTCTTTTGTGAAAAAACAGGGGCATTGCACAGAGCCAGCACCAGCACTGGCACGGACACAAGGAAAAAAGCCGCCTTTTTCAAAAGGCCTGCCCTGAACCTCCGGCAGGCCTTGAGTGAGCGCATCATGAAAACAGTTCTGTAATTACTCATCAGTTGCACTTTGAGAAACCGCAGGAACGGCACAGCAGGCAGCCCTCCTCAGGCTCCAGCACAGCCCCGCACTCAGGGCAGCTCATTACAACGGTCTCATTATGCTCTATATCCACATTGCCCACATTCCTGAGCACCCTTGCCATGGCATCAGGACATGAGAGTATCTGGTCCCCGTCCTGCCATGACGGAGATGGACATCTGATGCCTGAAAGCTGTTTTACAATAACCTTGGGGCTTACACCTGAACGCAGGGCAAGAGAAATCAGGCGGCTCTCAGCCTCGATCTGACAGGCCGCGCACCCTCCAGCCTTGCCCATCTGGGTAAACACCTCGCACACATCCTGGTCATCCTTGTTAACAGTGACATAGAGGTTGCCGCAGCCTGTGCGCACCCGCTCGGTTACACCAAAGGTGCGAAGAGGACGGGGACGCGGGGCAATCTTCCCGTTTGAGGTCTTTACGCCCTGGCTTCCTGTCATGGGTTCAGACTTTTTCTCATCCTTCTTGAGATTCAGCACCTGGACCGGCCTGCTGCCGTACCGGTAGATGGTTATACCCTTGAGACCCTGCTGCCACGCCAACTGATAGGCCTCCTTGATATCATCCTTTGTGGCGTTTTCCGGGAAGTTGATGGTCTTGGATACCGCGTTGTCCGTATGCCTCTGGAAGGCCGCCTGTATGGCAATGTGGTCTGTTGGAGATACATCCATTGAGGTAACAAATACGCGCCTGATATCCTCCGGCACCTCATCAACCTCCTGGATGGAGCCGGAATGGGCAATCTTCTCCATCAGCTCATCTGAATATGCCCCTGCCTTTTTCATCATGCTCACAAAGAGCGGATGTGCCTCCACGAGCTCGGTTCCGTCAAGCACCTTTCTGATATAGCTGACGGCAAAAAGCGGCTCTATACCACTTGAAGCCCCTGCTATGATGCTGATGGTGCCTGTTGGCGCAATGGTAGTCACAGTGGCATTACGCATGAGCGGGGTCTGAGGGGTATCATGTATGCTTCCCGGATACGCAGGGAAGTTGCCGCGCTCCTCGGCAAGTTTAACCGATGCGGCCTTTGCCTCCCTGTCTATGAAGGCCATTATATCCTCTGCAACCTCAACGGCCTTTTCCGAATTGTATGGGATTCCCATCTGTATAAGCATGTCAGCAAACCCCATTACACCAAGGCCTATCTTCCTTGTGCGCCTGGTCATTTCAGCAATTTCAGGCAGGGGAAAGCGGTTGACATCTATTACATTATCAAGGAAATGCACGGCCTGGTGAACAGTATCCCTGAGATCATCATAATCAACAGTGCGGTCAGACCGCACAATTCTGGCAAGATTAAGTGAACCGAGGTTGCATGACTCATAGGGAAGCAGTGGCTGTTCTCCACATGGGTTGGTGCTTTCAATGTCGCCAAGCTTTGGAGTCGGGTTGGACCTGTTTATGCGGTCAAGGAATATGATTCCAGGCTCGCCGCTGCCCCACGCTGAATCAACTATAAGCTCGAACACATCGGCAGCAGCAATACGTTTTGTCTCTGCGCCGCTTCGCGGGTTAATCAGGCTATAGTCAGACCTGGTCCTGACCGCCTCCATGAACTCCTCGGTAAGGGCCACGGAGATATTAAAGTTGTTGAGATTCTCCATCTCCTTTTTGGCAGTAATAAACTTTATGATATCAGGATGATCCACCCTGAGTATGCCCATGTTGGCGCCGCGCCTGGTTCCGCCCTGCTTGATGGTCTCGGTTGCAACATCAAATATGGTCATAAAGGAGATGGGGCCGCTTGCCACGCCATGAGTTGACTTTACCCTGTCTCCCTCAGGCCTTATCCTGGTAAATGAAAACCCTGTCCCGCCCCCACTCTTGTGTATCATTGCAGTGTGTTTTACTGCCTCGAATATGCTCTCAATAGAGTCCTCCACAGGCAGCACGAAACAGGCGGAAAGCTGACCAAGGTCGCGCCCGGCATTCATAAGCGTGGGAGAGTTGGGCACGAATTTCAGGGAGGTGATAAGGGTATAAAAGGATTCTTCAAGGGCCTTTACATCCACAGAGGGGTCATACGCAAGGTCAGCCTGGGCAATGGTGACGGCAACACGCCTGAACATCTCTTCAGGGGTCTCCACCACTCTCCCCTCCTCATCTTTTTTCAGGTAACGCCTTGCGAGCACCACCAGTGCATTGCTGCTCAGGGGCAGAGAGGTTCTTGGAAGGCCATTTTCATCAACAAAGGGAGAAGAAACTTTTGAAGAGTTACCGTTTAGCATGTTAATTATACCTTTATAAGTTTTTAATATTTTCCGGAGATGAGAAATCTGTTCAGCGGAACTGATGGGCAGTGCCTACCCTGCACCATATCAAATTTGCTCAAAGAACATTCGATATGGCACTTTGTTACGATATATAACGACGCAGTGGCTCATGGGTAGCTTTTGGACATGCGATTTCTCAAGCACTATAGTACGACTTATCATCAAACATTACACAGTAGGCATCTTTATTTGAAATGCATGCAGACGGGCATGAAACGCAAACGCCTAACAAATTATCCCAAGCCTTTGCTGTGCAATTTAATAACTTGTCAATTATTCTATCATTCAGCCTCGGAAATGCCTTTTCAACTTCTTCGTAGTTTATTTGCATATACGGGATTTCATTTCTCAACTTCTTAAGAATTATCCCCTGCAGCAATTTTGCCAACTCTATGCAGGATTTATTGAAGGTTTGTTTATTATAGCCTCGTCTTGACAAATATTTCTTAGTCTTATGAGGCACTGCGCGATGAATCTCACACGCCAATTCAAATGCAAACCAATTAAACTTCGTCTTTTCATTGCGGTTTGAAAAGAAGTGATAGGGTTGAATTTTTGAATAATCTGAATCATGAACTTTCATTGCTTTAATATCTTGTTGTGACGCCTTTCACGCATAATGTGCCATTCCCAAACCGGAGTTTGAAAACGAACAGAAAATTACGTATCTGCTCAGGGAGTGCGGCAGATGCAAGGCGGAGGGGGCAAAGGCGTGCTTCCCGTACCTCTAACCCCGGACAACGCAGCCAATGCGGTACCCCCTGGGCAGATATGATAAATCATGGATGACCACTACATATTGAGCACAGACTCTATGTAAATGGTATATAGTGTAGAATGGAGAGTGTCAAGAAGATTTTAAAGATTCCTGTGCAGAGGCATATTCCTCTTCGGCCTGCTCCCAGAAAACATACATTTCGTCAATCTGCTGGACCACATTTCTGTATTCAAGATTAAGCTCTTTCATCCTGCCGCCATCAGAATGAACTGCCGGATCTGCAAGCATGGCCTCAAGTGTCTCCTTCCGCTCCTCAAGGCTCTGCACCGCAGCCTCGGCATCCCTTACCTTTTCCATAAGGGGCCCCAGTTTCTGCCTCAGGACCTCTCGCTCCCTTGCAGCCTGACGCCTCAGCTCCCTGGCGCTGATCCTCCTGCCCCCACCATTGCCTGCCCCCTTTTTAACATCTCCTCCAGGCTCCCTGTTACCGGCGGAAATTTCCCTGGCCCTGCGTGCCTCCACTGCCTGAAGGTAATCATCTATGCCACCGAGGTGATCAGTGAGGCACCCGCCGCGCATTTCCCATACCCTTGTGATTATTCCCTGCATAAAGGCCCGGTCATGGGAAACAATGATAAAACTGCCTGAAAAAGCGCCAAGGGCATCTTTCAGGACCTTCTTGGATGCAATATCAAGGTGGTTGGTGGGCTCGTCAAGCACAAGCAGATTGGCAGGGTTAAGAAGCATCCTGGCAAGGGCGAGCCTGCTCTTTTCCCCGCCGGACAGGAACTTTACCTTTGAGGTGACCATGTCGCCGTGAAACAGGAATGCCCCAAGAAGGTCGCGCACCCGCTGCACTGCCTCACCTCCAGGCACCTGACCCATTGTCTCAAGGACAGTTGCCTCCTGCGGCAGCTCTGCAGCCTGGTGCTGACCGAAATATGAGACAGTGACATTATGTCCTGTTTCCAGGCTGCCTGAATCAGGCTCAATAACCCCTGCCATAATCTTTGCCAGGGTGGATTTGCCACTGCCATTAGGCCCGACCACGGCAACATGGTCCCCTCTTTCCACCATGAAATCAATATGGTGGAACACCTGGAACTGCTCGGTGCCCCGTTGGCTGCCTGAAAGCTCACGAACAAAACTTTTGGACAGCCCGTGCGCTGTTATCACGTGTCTGCCAGACCTTTCCGGCTCAGGGAACCTGAAGCTGACAGAGCGGGCTGTTTCATCACGTAATGTTTCATGCCTCTCACGTTCAAGCATCTTTATGCGGCTCTGAACCTGTTTTGCCTTGGTTGCCTTGGCCCTGAAACGTTCAATAAAGCGCTCAGTCTCCCTGAGCCTGGCCTGCCTTGTCTTTTCCCGGGCCTCAAGATGCCTGCGCCTCTCGCGACTCTGCTCAACATAATCGTGATAGTTGCCTGTGTAGGTAATGGCAGTGCCGTTCTCAAGAGATACAATGCACTTGGAAAGGCGGTTAAGAAACAGCTCATCATGCGATACCAGGAGCAGGGCCCCCTTCTGATTCATAAGCCACTCCTCAAGCCAGGTTACAGAATCAATATCAAGATGATTGGTAGGCTCATCCAGCAGAAGCACGTCTGGAGATGACAGCAGCAGACGCGCAAGACATGCCCTCATCTTCCAGCCGCCGCTGAACTCAGAAAGAGGGCGGTGAAAGTCCTGTTCTCTGAAACCAAGGCCAGAGAGTACCCTGCCTGCTCTTGCCTCCTGCTGGTGAAACCCTGCCTGTTCAAGAAAAGAAGACAGCTCGTGCTGCCTTTCAAGAAGCTCATGGAGACGCATTTCATCATCCTTGAGCATGGAAAGTTCTTGATGAACACCATCAAGTTCATCTGCCCTTTTCTGAACATGCTCAAAGGCCCTGTATGCCTCATCCCATACAGTGCCTGCGAACTCATCTGCAGAAAGCTCCTGCGGCAGATATCCAATTACGGCCTGGCCTGGTTTTGAGATGCTGCCCCCATCAGGCTCAACGCTGCCCGCTATAATTCGCAGCAGAGTGGTCTTGCCGGCGCCGTTTGGCCCTACAAGCCCGGCACGGTCCCCTGGATTAAGGGTAAAGCTCACCTTTTCAAACAGGAGACGGGCACCAAAACTGCACGAAATATCATTAAGAGAGAGCATGGTCCGGTTATGTCAATATCGGGCTTTCGCCTGTAGTTTTCATTAATAAAGGGGGTTGCGCATCATGGGCAGATAAGTGCCGAGAAAAAAATTGTTATGTGAGAAGCGACTTTCCATTATGGGAATTCATCCTTGAGGGGGGTGATCAGTTACAAATTTTATGACCAGATAAACAGTAAAGGAAGATTTGGGAATGCGTGTCTAAACGTTCACCCTCACTTCAGAGGTTCTTATAGGGGATAGGGTCCTGTACGCCAGCCTCCCTGAACCCCTTAAGCCTGAACAGACACGACTCACAGGTTCCGCACGCCCTGTCCTGCTCCCTGTAACACGACCATGTAAAATGCAGCGGCGCTCCAAGCTCAACACCGGTCCTGACAACTGTAGCCTTATCCATGTCAATCAGAGGGGTGACAATCTCGATGTCTGTCTCAGGACGGGTGCCCTCTGCAATCAGACGGTTGTATGCCTCATAGTAGGATTTCCTGCAGTCAGGATATCCTGAGCTGTCCACCTCTGTGGCACCTATGAAAATCTTCACCGCGCCAATAACCTCGGCCCATGAGACAGCTATGGCAATAATATGGGTGTTTCGGAAAGGGACATATGTTACAGGCACGCCTGGGTGCCCTGTGGAATGTTCAGGCACGCTGATGCTCTGGTCTGTGAGAGCCGAACCGCCAATCTGCCTGAGGTATGTGATGTCTGCCACAAGCTGTCTTGTTACCTGGTAATAGTCAGAGATTTCCCTGAAGGCACGCAGTTCGCGTTCCTCAGTAAGCTGACCGTAATTTACATGCAGGAAGGCTGGCTCAAACTCCTGAGCTGCCAATGCTGCAGTAACACAACTGTCCAGCCCGCCGCTCACCAGGCAGACAGCAATGTTGCGTGTTTTATTCATGGACGTCACTGGATTCTCGATTATTTTTATCTAAAGTGAGCGTTTCATATTGTCAGCAAAACGGCAAACATCCCCGGCCTGTATGCACAGGGAACCGCAAACTGTCAGAATGTAAGCTGAAGGAGTTCTTAACACGCATTAAAAAATCAGGCAATACGTCATGATGCTGTAAAAGATATCCCGCAGGCAGGAACCATGCGCAGTTCATATAATACTGGACCCGAAAAAAAATGGATGCGTGAATCGATGCTGTATATGGCATTATTCATCGCCTGCATAAAAAGGCACCTGAAGTCTTTTATCCTGGAGATATGGATAGAGGCGCCTGCATACATAAAACCCAAGCCAGGGGTAGATCCATTGTCATGAAAGTTTAGGGTAAATTTACAAAATTGACTCAGAAACATCAGTGTGTAATCATACACATACGGACAGTCGAGAAATTATCAAATTAGTCAAAAAAGCTGGTTAGGTTCACATTAGAACCACTGGCGACCATTGGCATTTTCACCATCCCTCAAAAGCGGGAATAGTGACTGTTCCACATCCGAAAAAAGATTTACCAATTGGCACCTTAAAAAGTATAGAAAAACAAACAGGTATTAAACTTAGGGGCTGTCCAAAAATAAGTTAGATGATAACGCGCTCGGATT
>WFRQ01000251.1 GCA_015486425.1 Deltaproteobacteria bacterium
AGTTCCTTGTAACGGCGAAACTGCTGCTCTGCCTCTCGAAAACTTGCCTGCGCCTCCTGAAGGGCAATCTGGAAATCACGCGGATCGATCTGTGCAATAAGCTCTCCCTTTTTTACCTTCTGGCCTTCATCAACAGGAAGTTTTACAAGAGGCCCGGATACCTTGAATGAGAGTACGGCTCTCCTTGCAGCCCTGACTGTGCCGGGGAACCCCTGGGTAAGTACACCAGTTCCATCCTTGACGGTCATAAGCTTCACAGGTTTGATCACTTCCCGCTTCTCCTGCACCTCTTCCTTGCCGCAGCCTGAAACAAGAAAAATCAGTAATGCAATGAAAACGAAAAACAGACTGTTACTTTTTGACCACACAAAATCACTCCTTTGATTTGCCGACTTCATTATGCCTCCTGAAAAAATATGAATCTTTTTGCTAAGGGGGTTGCCCCTAAATATCATCACAATTGTCTTGTTAAAGATACACAAACCAACGCCTTCCTTCATAAAAGCAAGGTCGATGCGTCGATTCAGTTGTTAAAAGCTATGGAATGTAAAAAAATTACTATAAGAGCCATGGAATGTAAATATGAATTATACGTATCTGCTCAGGGGGTACCGCATCTGCTGCGTTGTCGGGGGCTCGAAGTACGGGAAGTACGCCTTCGCCCTCTCCGCCTTGCATCTGCAGCACCCCTGAGCAGATACGTGTCAAGCAAAAAAAATTGAAAAGCGCCACAGAACTGCAGTTCATACCGACCCAACCATCTGCATCATACATAAGCCTGGCAGCATAAATTCAGACAAAAAAGCTCATATTTAAATTGACTAATAAACCTTCTGCATGTAAATGATTAAGCTATGAGAAAAATGAAAATAGAATTGGTATTTTCATGTATCGCTCAATGTCAGCATTCCATGATTGATTTAAACAGGCAGTACCATAACGTCCTCAGGAGAAAAATATGAAAGCGGAATCCGGCGGATCATTTTTTGAACGATTTCTTCACTCCCAGGCAGCAGGGAGTATTGTGCTCATGGTCGCCGCAGTCACTGCAGTCATCTGGGCCAACACACCCTGGGCAAAACTGTATCATGACCTGAGCCACCTTGATATCGGAGTAATATTCGCTGGCAAGACCTATCATATGGGGCTGGCTCACTGGATCAAGGACGGGCTCATGACCATATTCTTCTTTGTGGTAGGGCTTGAAATAAAACGCGAGGTTCTGCTCGGTGAGCTTTCCACCATACGAAAGGCTACTCTGCCGGTGATGGCAGCCATCGGAGGATGTGCCGTACCTGCCCTGATATATTTCTTTTTCAACCGGACAGGCCAGGTTGCAAACGGATGGGGCGTCCCCATGGCCACGGATATTGCCTTTGCACTTGGCATTCTGGCGCTCCTTGGAGACAGGGTCCCCATAGGCCTCAAAGTCTTCCTGACAGCGCTGGCAATAGTAGATGACCTCATTGCGGTAATGGTCATTGCAGTTTTTTATACAGACCAGATAAACATTCCTGCTCTGTTATGGGCAGCAGCGTTTCTCGGACTGTTCTTCCTTGCGGTACGCTTTCAGGCCCGCCGACCCCTCCTGTATCTCTTTCCAGCCATTGGCGTCTGGGCCAGCGTCATGGTTTCCGGAATACATGCCACAGTGGCAGGTGTACTTATTGCAATGCTGGTGCCGGTAAAATCCACCATTGAACCTGAGGTCTTCTTCCATAATATATGGCGACACATAAAATATCTGCATGAAACAGGTCCGCTGACCAGGGAAAGCCTGGCCTCAAACACGAAACAGTGGAAGGCTGTGGAGCAGATTTATCTTACTGCCGAGGACATGATACCTCCTGGTGTTTACCTTGAAAAACACTTCCATTCACCGCAGGCATTCATAATATTGCCCCTGTTCGCACTGTTTTCCGCTGGCGTTACGTTCAACGCACAGATCATATCCGCCTTTCCCGGCTCTGTCAGCACAGGAATCATCTGCGGACTTGTGTTAGGAAAACCCGCAGGTATCCTGCTGTTCAGTTGGCTCACCATTATGGCAGGCGGCGCGGACATGCCGCGTGGTGTAAAATGGCTGCATCTGCTGGGAGCGGGCATTCTTGGCGGCATAGGCTTCACAATGTCAATCTTTATAAGTGAACTTGCATTCTCAGACGTTGCCATGATAGATGAGGCAAAAATCGGCATCTTCATCGCATCCTTCATTGCGGGCATATGCGGATACATACTTCTGAATGCCACATTGCCGCATAACACGGCTGAAATCGAATAGGGCTTCAATGGAAAAAAAAGACCGCTTCTACTCCCGAATGCTGTCACACTACAGCTTTCACAACCTTCTTGTCTGGCTCCTGATTTATCTTGTTGCGGGCCCGTTCATAACCGGCCAGCATGCAAAGACAATTCTCTCCATAGGGATATCCCTGGTGCTGTTCTTTGCGGTATATGCCATAAACACACGGGGCATAATGTTCAAATACGTCATGGGTTTCATGGCCTCAACCCTGTTACTCTACTGGCTGGATGCATGGGACATTATCGG
>WFRQ01000252.1 GCA_015486425.1 Deltaproteobacteria bacterium
AGTATTGATATTATCCTCTCAAGCTCTTCCTCTGTATCGTAACGTATCTCAAGCTTTCCACCACGCTTGCCTTGATTTATCTTCACAGGCGAGCCAATGGCAAAAGTGAGTTCCTCACACAACCTCAGAATATCAGGGTCCTGCTGCGCTGGCAGCTTTGAAGCGGAACTCCCCTGGCTCTCAAGTTTCCTTGCAAGGGCCTCTGCCTTTCTCACC
Source organism: Deltaproteobacteria bacterium (assembly GCA_015486425.1). Classification (GTDB taxonomy): domain Bacteria; phylum Desulfobacterota; class Dissulfuribacteria; order Dissulfuribacterales; family QOAL01; genus S144-17. Next base: position 217 of record WFRQ01000252.1, read on the forward strand.
GACAGTTTTTTTCTTATGATGGTATCCCGCAGTTCACGCTGAAGCTCTGGAGCAGTCACCATCAGGAGTGCCTTTGCATGCCCCATGGTGAATCTTTCTTCAAGCAGGTCTTCCCTGGCATAGTCAGGAAGCTGAAGCAGACGCAGGAAATTGGCAACAGTTGCCCTGTCGCGTCCTACCCGCCTTGCAGCCTCAGCCTGGGTAAGCCCGAGGTCTTCAATAAGGCGCTGATAGGCCATTGCCTCTTCAACTGGATTCAGGTCCTGACGCTGTATATTCTCTATCAGCGCAAGCTCAAGCAATTCGTCAGGGCTGACATCCTTTATCACCACAGGCACTGTCCTGAGCCCTGCCTGCTGAGATGCGCGCCACCTGCGTTCTCCTGCAACCAGTTCATAGCCGTCATCAACAGGACGCACTACCAGTGGCTGAAGAACCCCCTTGTCTCTGATAGAGGCCGCAAGAGTGGCAAGGGCATCAGGGTCCATTTTCTTTCTTGGCTGCTGAGGATTGGCCTTTATCTTTTCAATGGGACAGAGAAAAAAACCAGGACTTCCTGCTTCATAAATTTCTTCAGATGAGAGCAGGGCGCCAAGTCCCTTTCCCAGACCTCCCTTGATCATGCTGCATTCTCCTATTTTTTTATTTTTTCCTCTGTCGTCCGAGAAATTCCTTTGCCAGGGCCAAATATGCCTCAGCGCCTTTTGATCGCGGGTCGTATGCAAATATGGGTTTCCCGTGGCTTGGACTTTCACTCAGTCTTACATTTCTCGGTATGGTGGTACGATACACAATATCGCGAAAATGAGTACGGACCTCCCGTGCAACCTGAAAAGTCAACCGCATTCGGCTGTCATACATTGTGAGCAGCAATCCCTCAATATGAAGCTGAGGGTTGAAGTTATGCTTTACAAGCCTTATTGTCTGGACAAGCTGACTCAGACCCTCAAGAGCGTAATATTCGCACTGCAGGGGGATTATTACAGAGTCTGCGGCAGTAAAGGCGTTTATGGTCATGAGACCCAGGGACGGTGGGCAGTCAAGTATGAAGTAATCATAGCCTTCTATCTTGCCAAGTATATTTTTTAAAATTTTTTCCCTGGAACGTACCCCGGCGATTTCCATCTCTATTCCCACCAGGTCGCGATTTGATGGAAGCACATCAAGGCTGTTAAAGGCAGTGGTGCATATCACCTCCTGTGGCGTCTTTTCTCCAAGGAGTGCGTGATAGAGATGAAATGCAAGTTCCTGGGGGAGTATGCCTGTGCCGCTTGATGCATTACCCTGAGCGTCACAGTCAACGAGTAGTACGCGGTTTCCAAGCATCGACAGGGCAGCGGCAAGGTTTACTGCTGTAGTTGTCTTGCCTACGCCTCCCTTCTGGTTGGCTATGCATATTATTTTACTGCTTGCTGTCATGTGTGCGGGCCAGTGCCTTTATATTCCTTGTATATACAGGTTCTGAAAAATGCGTGGTTTCAAGACATCATACATATGATTATTGCAGGTCACAGCTTATACGCAAATCCTGTGATTGCCAATTTGTAATCTGCAGGTCTCAGCGTAAAGAATATTTTATTTTATTACAAGAGAGGTTTTTAAAAATAGCAAAAATATACGGTGAAACTAAAGGGCTTTCTCCAGGTCAGCGTAAAGACCTGGAAAAGCTGTACAGGCGAAGGATAGACAGAAAGAGCCTCATTACAGCGGAACTTGCCCGTCAACTTGCAGATAGATCCGCGGCTCTTAACAGGCAGATTGCCGTGCTGATTGACAGAAAAGGTTCTGTGACCCATGTGATCGCAGGAGACTTCCACTCAATAACCATCCCTGACATAAGCCGGTTCCGAAGAGGCAGCGGCAGGCTCAGAGGACTCAGGTGCATCCATACTCATCTTGGGAGAGACCACGGGCTCTCCCTTGAGGATCTCACTGACATGGCGCTGCTCCGTCTTGATGCCATGGTGGCGGTTGAGGTACAGGATAACCTTCCCGGCACAGTTCACATGGGCCACCTTCTGCCCCCGAATCCTGCAGGTGAGCGTTGGCATATTGATACCTTCCGTCATGCCTCACAGGTGGATATCCCTTTTGAAGGCTTCATACTGGAGCTTGAACAGGAGATAGAGCAGAAGAGCGGTTCAAGGCAAACAGGACTTGCTGTTGAAAGGGCAATGCTTGTCCATGCGGGCCCCGCGCCGGCGGATGAGGCTGAACGTTCCCTGTCAGAACTCAGGGAACTTGCACGATCCGCAGGAGTCGAGGTGGTTGAGGTGATAAGGCAGCGAGTCATTCGCTATAACCCAGGTCATCTCATGGGCAAGGGGAAACTCAGGGACATCCTCATGCAGGGGCTCTACCTTGGCGCCACCATGATTATATTCGATCAGGAGCTTTCTCCTGTGCAGGTTAACAATATCGCCCGCATGGTGGATCTCAAGGTAATTGACAGAACTCAGCTTATCCTTGATATCTTTGCAAGGCGTGCACGGAGCAGGGGAGGTAAGCTGCAGGTGGAGCTGGCCCAGCTTCGTTATCTGCTCCCCCGTCTTGTAGGACGCGGCACTGCCATGTCAAGGCTCATGGGCGGTATCGGAGGAAGAGGACCTGGAGAAACCAAACTTGAGGTTGACAGGCGCAGGGTAAAACAGCGCATAAGCTCTCTTGAACGGGAATTGAAGGGCCTGAGAAAGGGGCGCAGAGAGCGGCGAAAGAAGCGAAACAGGGCAGGGATGCCGGTGGTATCCATAATAGGATATACCAATGCAGGCAAATCCACACTTCTTAACAGGCTTACAGGAAGTGACGTGCTGGCGGAAAACAGACTTTTTGCAACCCTTGACCCAACCACACGCAGGATCAGATTTGACAGCGGAACTGAAGTACTGCTGGCTGATACAGTAGGTTTTATCCGGAATATGCCTGCTGATATCAGAACAGCGTTCAGAAGCACTCTTGAAGAGCTGGAAGATGCCTCGCTTTTTCTGCATGTTGTGGACGCTTCAAGTCCGTTCAAAAAAGAAGAGATAAGTGCGGTTGAAGATATCCTTGAAGAGATGAACCTGTCACATGTCCCCCGTTTGGTTCTTTTTAACAAGGCAGACACGCTGAAACCAAACGTCTCTCAAGATACTGTTCAAGTGCAGTCAGGCCGCCCTGACCGTATGGAAATTTCTGCTCTCACAGGCATGGGGCTTGGGAAAATGAAGGAGGTAATGGATAATATGCTTGGCAGAGTTTAACGTCCCGGGAGTGTCGCATTCGGGATCCCCATATAGCCTGACTATAATTGGGATTCCTCACGTTTCACCTCTTTCTGGAGAGGCAGTATAAAGTAAAAATTATTACCCATCTTGACAGGTTCGTAGCCAGCCACGCCGCCATGAACCTCAATCACTTTGCGCACAAAATGAAGACCATGACCTGTACCTGGCGTGTTTTCCGCAGTTTCACTGGCTCGGAAACCCTCTTCAAATATGAGTTTTGCCTCTTCAGGCGGGATGTGCCGCCCTGTTGAAAAGACATTAAACTTGATGCCATCTGAACCGTCAGGGAAATAGGCAGGAAGTATCTCTTCTCCAAACGCCACGAATTTTACCATGTTGCCATAATCATCGAGTACCTCGGAGCAGTATTTTTCTGCGTTTGAAAAGAGATTCGCATAAACCTGGGAGATAAGCCCCACATCAACCGCAAGTGGAATGTTTTCGTCACGCACCCCGCCCAGACGGTTGTCAATACGTATGCCTGCCTGTTCGAATCTCTGTCTGTACCTTTCAAGCTGAGGCTCGATTATTTCTTTGACAAACCTGCACATGCGCTTTCTGATTACAAGTTCGCCCTTTTCAAAATGCTCGCGGCGCATCAGGCTTTCAAGAAACAGGCTGGTATTTTCAAAGTGCTTCTCAAGGTCTGAATAGATTACCTCAAGGTCAGTTATGAATGTTTCAACCTCCCTGTGAAGCTCTGCTATCTCCGAAGACCCCCTGCAGCCATGTTTAAGGCAGGATTTGATATGAGGTTCGTACGCCCTTGAAAGTTCATCCAGTTTTTTGAGCTTTCTCTTTATGCCATTTAGAAAGACCTTGTACTTCATGTTAGGCACAATGACATTGTGCTCGATGTCTGCCGCAAGATTATTGATAAATTTTATGTGCTCTACATTCTGGATATAAATCAGCTTGTAATGAAGGTTATAACCAATACGGTTGGCATATTTTTCAAAAAAGAGGTCATCATTATCTTCAAAGTGAGATCTGGGAAAAACTTCAAAGGCCCCGATGATATCTTCCTGATTGCCAAGGGCATGACGATGGAACAGGCGCCTGTTGCCCCGAATGGGATAAACCCTGGAATCGCCCATGGTGTAGGGGATTTCTGACAGTTTGATTCCCTCAGGCGGAGTGACTCCGCATACAGAAAGGCCGCTCAGAGAATCACAGGCAATAGAGAGTTGCTGGGTGTCCTCATCAAGGATGTAGAGGCAGGAGTCAAACCCCATGAATTCCTTTGGAACAAAAACACATACCCTGTAGAAGTTTTCAAGGGTTTCAAGTTCCTGCGCCAAATCAAAAAAAGCCCTGAGAGTCCTGCCCTGCGTCTGATTAAAGCCATATCTCTCATAATCCTGTTTTTTCTGGCGTATCCGCGAGAGAACGGCAGTGAATTCAGATGGAGAAGTTGGACAGTATATGGACATCAGCAGGACACTCCTTGGCATGCGGACACATGGCATGCATCGACCGCATTGTCAGGTATTGAGGTACCGGGAAAGCACGACTGCGTGCCTTTGGCCTTGTATCTGCATGCCAGATGTCTGCATACAGATATATACTACAGTTACAGATTTGAACTTGAGCGTTTCAATATATAGTGTATCAAACCGTAGAGCTGACAGCATACAAGACGGTTTAACGTAGAAGAGGTTATTATTTCAGGCTATTAAAGATTGAGATTCTAATCAGGTCTCCTCTTTTCTATGTCAGCAAATAATAGACCAGCCAGTGTCAATGCCGGGCTTGTCCAACTGCAATGAAACGGCGAACGGTTCAGATTGTAGTTCGTTCCTCACGCAATCTAACCTTGTTAATTATGCTTTTCTCTTTTCTTTCAATTTAATATTCAACAGTTTTGTCTCACCACCTGAATATTCCGCAAGAGCCTCATCTGCAAGACTATCTAATACATCTTCAGATTCAGCGAATGCTCTCTCCCATTTTTTTTCGACTATGATTTCATGAATCAACCAGCGTGCAAGAGCATTTTGTTCTAACTCAGGTAATATAGATGCCTCTTTAAATGCTTTCTCAAGTAATTTGGTCGTGTTTAGTCTCCTTTTCTGGAGCATAACGTTAAAATTCAGCAGCGCGTTTTATGC
>WFRQ01000253.1 GCA_015486425.1 Deltaproteobacteria bacterium
GTTCACAACTACTGTTGATCTTTCCTCCAACTACCTGGCATGGGCCAGGCAGAACATGGCGCTTAACGGTCTTGGCGGGCCGCAGCACCAGTTTGTAAAGGCAGACTGCATTGATTGGCTTGCGCATGGAAATGGAGAGTATGATCTCATTTTCGTGGACCCGCCCACCTTTTCCAACAATAAAAAACAGGGACGAATATTTGATATCCAGAAAGATCACGTGCGCCTGATAGATATGGCCATGAAACGGCTTGCGCCAGGCGGGCTGCTGCTGTTCTCCTGCAATTTCCGAAAATTCCGCATGGCCCCTGAAATAGAAAAACGCTGCCAGGTCAAGGATATCACAAGGGCCACAATACCATTTGATTTTCAAAGAAATCCGAGAATTCACAAGTGCTATGAGATCAGGATGTAGTGCAGGCCTGTGTGAGGAATTACTCACCCCCTCAGGGATGAATCCCATAACGGAAAGGCGTTTTCACACAACAATTTCTTTTTTGACACGTATCTGCTCAGGGGGTGCTGCAGATGCAAGGCGGAGGGGGCGAAGGCGTACTTCCCGTACTTCGAGTCCCCGACAACGCAGCAGATGCGGTACCCCCTGAGCAGATACAATGAGGATATAAATCAATGCCCAGTATAAAAATTGCTGAAAAATTCGGGATAGACGAAAATGCAGTGATTTTTCATGGAAGCTGCTTGGATATGTTGCGAGACATACCAGACGGGTCAATACAGCTTGTAGTTACTTCCCCACCATACAATATAGGGAAGGAGTATGAAAAAAAACTTGACCTTGACACCTACCTGTCTCAACAGGCAAAGGTTATTAGAGAATGTGTCCGGTGTCTTTCCAATAATGGAAGTATATGCTGGCAGGTAGGCAATTATGTAAAAAATGGATCCATCACCCCACTTGATATCATCTTGTTTCCTATTTTTCGTGATCTCGGTCTGGTAATGAGAAACAGAATTGTCTGGCACTTCGAACACGGCCTGCACTGCTCCAGAAGATTTTCTGGCCGTTACGAGACTATTATATGGTTTACCAGAGATACGAAGGATTATGTTTTCAACCTTGACCCGGTAAGAGTTCCGCAAAAATATCCGGCTAAAAAATACTTCAAAGGCCCCAAGGCCGGCCAATATTCATGCAATCCTCTCGGTAAAAATCCAGGAGATGTCTGGGATATTCCCAACGTAAAATGTAATCATGTGGAAAAAACGGAACATCCATGTCAATTTCCGGTAGAACTGATAGAAAGGCTGGTCTTATCAATGACTAATAAAGGGGACTGGGTCCTTGACCCTTTTGTGGGAACCGGCACTTCAGTTATTGCAGCCATAAGGCACAAGAGGAAAGGCGCAGGTGCTGAAACTGAACAAAAGTACGTTGATATTGCCAGGAAAAGGGTACAGGGAGCAATAGATGGTACGCTAAAAACCAGGCCCATGAATAAGCCTAAATATGATCCTTTGCGAGGTGGCAACAAACCAGTTCCGCCTCCTTGTGAGGATATCAAGGGTTACCACCAGATGGAACTTCTTGAACAGCAGGGAGATTACCCACGTGGAAATAGCTGAAGTCTATTCACACCTCAATGGTCTGGAATTTTTGCTGGTTCATCAACCCAGACTTTGGGAGGAAGTTCAGTCTGTAATCGGGCTGGTTGATGCAGAGGCGTGCAGGACCAAGGTGTCCAGAGAGAAGACCATGAAAGGCAGGCTGCTTTTCAGTCCTGTTGAGCTGAATAATCATTTCAAAAAACTACTTGGAGGAAGAGGATGGCAGGAAAGCAGGGTAAGTTACTGGGTCACCAGAGAAGAAAAGCTGATCCGCAAGACCCTTACAATGCCTCCTGAAAAACAGAAAAGGGAAATAGAAGAATCAGGGTGCAAACCCATATACAGCTATAACCAGACAGACTTTGTCAAAAACAGGGTAGCCATTGAAATTCAGTTTGGAAAATACGCCTTCGTTGCCTATGACCTTTTTGTAAAACATCTTGCCTTTTATGTAGGGGACAAGATAGATGTTGGCATTGAGATACTACCAATGAAGACCCTTCAGGCAAATATGAGCTCCGGGGTGGCCTATTACGAAGGAGAACTTTACAACGTTATCAGGCAGGGCCGAGGGGTGCCTGCGGTTCCACTGGTCCTGTTGGGCATAGCCCCTTAACGCACTTATCTATTTCAATGCCTGCAAAAACAAAACAGAAATCAGAATATGTATGCAGCTCATGCGGCCATATATCCATCCGCTGGTTTGGGAAGTGCCCAGGCTGCGGTGCGTGGGACACCCTTGTTGAGGAAAAGGTAGAGCCTGCATCAAAAGAAAAGTCACATGCCATGCTGAGCGGCAGTGATGCCCCTGTCCCACTGTCCCGCATTGACGCATCTGACCATGAGGCCCGGATTCCCATTGATGTTGAAGAGCTGGACCGCGTGCTTGGAGGCGGACTGGTGGCAGGCGGACTGGTACTGCTTGGCGGGGAGCCTGGCATTGGAAAATCCACTCTGCTGCTTCAGATACTGATGCGCCTTTCACGCCGGGGGATGAAGGTATTTTATGTTAGCGGAGAGGAGTCTCTCACACAGATAAGGATGAGGGCCGAACGTCTTGGCAAATGCCCTGAGGGGCTCTGGAGCATGTGTGAGTGCAGCCTTGAAAAGATTCAGGCTGCAATTAAGGAGCTTGAACCACAGTTTCTTGCCATTGATTCCATACAGACAATGAGCGCGCCCGGACTTTCCTCTGCGCCGGGGAGCGTTGCCCAGGTCCGGGAATCAACAGCTCATATCATGCAGATGGCAAAGTCCATGGCCATACCCACGGTAATTGTGGGACATGTCACAAAGGACGGCGCCATTGCAGGCCCACGGGTGCTGGAACACCTTGTTGATACTGTACTCTACTTTGAAGGGGACAGGAGCCACAGCTTCAGACTACTGCGCACAGTAAAAAACCGCTACGGCCCCACTTTTGAAATCGGCGTTTTTGAAATGACAGAGGGAGGTCTTCGTCAGGTCACCAATCCCTCAAAGCTGTTTATGGGCAGCCATGCCGGCCCTGTTGCAGGCGCTGTCACTGTGCCATGCCTTGAGGGCACACGCCCGCTCATGGTGGAAATTCAGGCACTTGTAACCCCTTCACACATGGCCATGCCAAGACGTACCACCACAGGCATTGATTCAAACCGGCTTGCAATGCTTGTGGCTGTTGCGCAGAGGCAGCTTGGACTGCCGCTGCATGAACAGGATATATTTGTGAATGTCGCAGGTGGCCTGAAGATAACTGAACCTGCGGCAGACCTTGGGATTATCGCAGCAATTGTCTCCAGCTTCATGGAAAAACCCATTGCGCCAACAGCGGCGCTGTTTGGAGAAACAGGCCTTACCGGCGAGGTCAGGCCAGTTGGAAGGACAGAGCTTCGCCTGAAGGAGGCGGCACGGCTGGGATTTACCTCCTGCACTGTTCCTGCATCAGGCCTGTCAGGCATCTCCATGCCTGAAGGGATGGAGATATTGCCTGTCCGTAACCTTGCTGACGCTGTTGAAACCGTGGGGCTTACTGCAGGCTGAAAAGCTGTCTGAACGTCAGTAATTTGACTTAATTTCTGCTTTTCATAATTTTCCCCTGTCATTTTCCAGATTTTTTTGACAGTTCTGTGTTTTTTACTCAGACAAAGGGGCTGAATATCAACATTTTTCCCGCTTGCATCCTGAAATCTCCACACACCAACGCTGTTAATACATTTTGTGGCATCCATATGGACATGACACGAAATGTAGCGTACACGCGCATTAAATCATCACTCAAAATAACTGCGCATGCAACCTTTTCACGCGTTAGCCAGCATGAAAATCGGCAATATTCCTGAAATTCCAGGTATCAGTGGCACCTGTTTTGCTTTTTTGCTTCTGATGTCATGAAACCTGTTTGCATCCATATTCACCTTTTCGGCATCACTGCCACGCTTTGCGCTGTGCTGCTATGCGGCATGATGGCCACCAGCGCCCGTTCAGCAGCTACGCCTGAGCAACACAAAACAGCCGGTGATGAACAGGCCTGGCAGGAACTTTCTGTTGAGCGCGACAGGTTCTGGAGAGATGCCGAAGACAGCCCTGCGCTGGTGAAACGCTCGGCATGGCCCCTTATCAAGGGGCTGAAATACTTTATCCAGTACTATCCGGACTCCTCTCACATCCCGGAGGCCTACTACCTTCTTGGCGAGGCATATTCAAGCATTGGCTACAATCCTGAGGCCGCAGGGCACTGGCGCACCGTGGTCCGATACTATCCAGAGAGCAAATGGGCAGGGCCAGCGCTTACAGCCCTGGTCAAACAACTGGAACTTACTGGAAACAGACAGAAAATACTTCGTTTTTACAGAGAGATACTTCGTCAATTTCCTGACAGTGCCGCAGCACTCATGGCCAGGGTGCTCCTTGCTGAAGACGCGCTTATGGAGGGAAGGATGGACCTGGTCAAGCCCACTGTGGAACGCCTTGAAAAAATTCCCTCCATTGATTTGCAGGTCCCGGAATTCCTGAGACTGAAGGCCATGGTGGCTGAAAAGGAAGGTAATTACTCTACGGCCAGGGCCTGTCTGCTTCACTACCTGAACCTTGTAAAATCACGGAAAATGCGAGCCGCGGCCCTGTTCAGAATAGCGGAGAGTTACCGCCGTGAAGGCAAGCTCCTCAAGGCCCGCAAATACTATGCCCTTATCCGCCGGGATTTCAGCTCTGAGCCAGAGGCCCTGTTCTCCCGCTTTCGCCTTGCCCAGATCGAGGACCAGGCAAGGGGAAGGTTAAGTATCTATATCTCAAGTGCGCTCAAACCGGAAGATATGCCTGCAACTGCCAGGCTTTATTCCAGAATCTTAAAGAAGCTTCCTGCCCATCCCATTACCCAGGAGGTTCAGTACGAATTAATAAAACTCAGAATCAAGCAGGGCAAATACCTTGATGCCGTGAAACTTGGCTATGACTTCCTGCAGCGTATGCCGCAGAGTGTATTTGCGGAAAAGGTAAGGAAAAGCACGCTTTCTGCCCTGAAAGACCTTGAAAAACATACACATACAGTGGCTGTACTCCAGGACTTTGTAAATTTCGGTCTTCCTCTGGTAGAAAAGAGCAGGGAAAACGACCCTGTTTCTGAAAAGATAGCCGCTGCCACGCAGAGAATGTGGATCAGACTCATCAGGCAAATGACAGACCAGGGCATGAACATGCAGGCGCTGGCAGGCTACAGGCAGTACACCAGGGTTTACAGCAGGCATGGAGACAAAAAAATCATTGAACAGGCGCGTCCCCTGGCACTTAAGGCGCTGGAGGCCCTTGATGCCAGCCTTCTGAGAGAAGGCAACTGGACCGGGCTTATAAACTATCATTTCACATGGAAGAAGATGATGGATGATCTGGGGCTCTCCGCGCACTGGTACGCCCTTGCACGGTGCTGGAATGCCATTAACTGTCCTGATGCAGCACTTATGGCATATTACAAGGCATGGAAACTGGGACCTGATCAAAAACGTATCTGCCCCATGCTTGAATCATGGGCCGAGTGCGCAGTAAGGAGCAAGGATCCTGTAAACGCGGCAGGGGTCATGGAACTTCTTGACCATAGGTGTCCTGATAATGCCTTCTCGCCTCATGTCCTGGAACTGAAGGCAAGGATAGAGGTGCTCAAGGGACGATGGAGAGAGGCCACAGCTCTTTTCCGGGATTCTGTGCGGGAGGGAGGCGGGCTGTCAAGCCGTCTTAGACTGCTTGAGGGGTCTATAATGACAGGAGACTGGAAAACTGCCGAAACGCTCCGCAGCCATATATGGGACAAGGTTGTAAAAGATGATAAGGAACGCCTTCTTCGCCTCTGGGGAGACGAGGCCTTCAGGCTTCAGGAGTACCCTGTGGCAATAGATGCATACCAGAGGCTGCTTGAGCTTGACCCGAAAGACCCTGCCACTGCATGGAAAATTGCGAAAACAAAGGAATTGACTGGAGATTACAAGACAGCAATGGAAGAATTCAAGGCTCTCAGTCAGGCTGATTCGCCCCTGTGGGCACAGGCAGCAGATGCATCCATCAAAAACCGGGAGTTCTGGGACAGCGTTCCGGAGGAGCTGAGATGAACGGCGCAGCAGCGGCAGATAACGCCA
>WFRQ01000254.1 GCA_015486425.1 Deltaproteobacteria bacterium
GCCGCATTTTGGCGCGGCAGCACTACATTCTGTATTGGTCCGTAATTAACCTGCGCATATAGAAATATAAGTCAGGAATTCATGGAACCCGCTTTTTTAACCACGGGGCGGAAATGCGAGTACCCCAGAGGGTTCCTGTTCAACCGGTTTGCTGGAGCGGAGAATTGGTCATGAAGGAGTTGCTTGAACATATTGCGAAATCACTGGTTGATAACCCGGATGCTGTGGAAGTGAATGAAATAGAAGGTCAGCAGACCTCTGTGCTGGAACTCAAGGTTGCCAAAGAGGACATTGGCAAGGTAATCGGCAAACAGGGACGCACCGCCAGGGCCCTCAGAGCCATCCTGAGCGCGGCTTCTTCGAAGCTGAACAAAAGGGCCGTGCTTGAAATCCTGGAATAGGGCCAAATTCGGTCATATTGGAGTACGTATCTTTGATTTGCGGGTAACCTTCCCTGATTTAAGCGATATTTTGTAACGCTCAATCTATGCATTCAGAATTTTACTCATGGTTCTTTTTCCATTTTGCCGCATGTCTGCGAAACAGGGACTGCTGTCTTTGCAGCGAGGCTTTGTAGAGTATACGATGACATTTGTCCGGTATTGAATGCTCAATCCAGGGAATAGTTTATCCGAAAATAGCTCAAAGCTGAAAGCTCAAGGCTCAAAGCTCAAAGTAAAAGAAGCTCTAATTCGCTGGTTCCCAAACTCCAGTTTGGGAACTATTAACTGGAAGCTCCTGCTTCCCCACTTCCTTGAGCACACAATTTAATAAACCGCAAAAGCGTATTTTCATTGTTCGTTGTGCCATTCAGGGGGAATGGCGGTTACCATGAAAGGTAACTGCTCACCCCCCTCAAGGAAGAATTCCCATAACGGAAAGACGCTTTTCACACATGCTCAGAAGGCACTGCAGATGCAAGGCAGAGGGGACTAAGGCGTACTTCCTGTACTTCGAGTCCCTGTCAACGCGGCAGATGCGGTACCCTCAGAGCTGATACTATGAAAGTTTATAGAAGGCGGGCTTGGTCCCGCCTTTTATTTTTTGGTGTTTATGCAGGGAGAGAATAAGTTCATAGCACTTGGCAGGATTACCAGCCCGCACGGTATTAAAGGCGCTGTTAATATCCATCCCTATGGAGATGAACATGCCTTTGCGCAGTATACCCACCTCTATCTCAAGGGGCAGGGCAGGGGCATGACAAGATACGAAATTATCTCGTCAAGGCCTGGGACGCGTGGCAAATTCATTGTCCAGTTCAAAGGGGTGACGGACAGAAACACTTCCGAGCAGCTTGCAGGTTCGGAGGTGTTTCTGGACAACGCCTCTCTGCCTGAGCCTGGACCAGATGAGACATACTGGCATGATATCATCGGACTTGATGTGGTTATGGCTGACGGGAACAGGCTGGGACGTATTGTTAATATTATTGAAACACCCGGGCATGATATTTATGTGGTAAAGAGAGATAGCGGTGCAGAGGTATTGGTGCCTGCGGTAAGAGATATTGTTACAGACATTGATATTAAAGCCGGAACCTGCACAATAGACCCTCCTCCCGGCCTTGTTGAAGCAAATGATAATTGAAGTTCTGACAATTTTCCCTGATTTTTTCAAATCTCCTCTTGATGCCGGGGTGATCAGGCGTGCCATTGATGCAGGTCTGCTCGAATTCCGGGCTCTTGACCTCAGGGATTATACCCATGACCGTCACAGGACAACTGATGATCGGCCCTTTGGGGGCGGAGAGGGCATGGTTATGGTTCCCGGCCCGATTTTTGAGGCTGTTGATGACCTGCGCTCATGTGAACCCCAGCCGTTTGTGGTCATGCTCAGTCCCAGGGGCAGGCTGCTTGATCAGGAGATTGCAAGAGAACTGGCCTCAGAAAAGCGACTGGTTTTCCTGTGCGGCAGGTACGAGGGCATTGACGAAAGAGTGGCCCGGGGATGTGTGGACATGGAGCTTTCCATAGGCGATTACGTACTTTCAGGTGGGGAGACAGCGGCCCTTGTGGCCATGGAGGTAATTACCCGTTTCGTGCCTGGAGTGCTTGGATGCGGGACATCGGCTGAAAATGACTCCTTTACAACCGGCCTGCTGGAGCATCCCCAGTACACCCGTCCAAGGGAATTCAGGGGAATGAAGGTCCCTGAAGTGCTGCTTGGTGGTAATCATAAGGAGATAGCGGCGTGGCGTCGCAGCGAGGCTTTGAGGATAACAGCACAGAGACGCCCTGACCTGCTTAAAAAGGCAGAGCTCACCGATGATGAGCGCCGTATTGTAAAGGATTACCTTGAAGTGGATTCAGAGCATTCCGTATGAAGATATACATTGCCCTGGTGCACTATCCGGTGCTTAACCGCAAGGGTGAAACCATTACATCCGCAGTTACCAACCTTGACATTCATGATATTGCAAGGGTTGCCGCCACGTATGACCTTGAGGCATATTTTATTGTAACTCCGCTTATGGAACAGCAGGAGCTTGTAAGAGAGCTTACAGGCCACTGGATAGATGGAGGCTCTCCAAACAGTGACAGAAAAACCGCTCTTTCCATGGTGCGTATTACCCCTTCCATTGACGAAACCTGCAAGCAGATTGAGGCTGAGACAGGAAGCTGTCCGCTTGTAATAGCAACAACAGCAAGGCACAGGAATAAAACAGTGGGCTGGACAGAGCTCAGAACAAAAGTTGAGGCAGCACAGGAGCTGAATGAGCACGCCTCCATGCTTCTGCTCTTTGGGACAGCATCAGGTCTTGCTGAACCGGTTTTTGAGCAGGTTTCAGGGGTCCTTGAGCCCATTGAGCCTCAGCGGCTCTATAATCACCTGTCAGTCAGGAGCGCAGTGGCCATAACCCTTGACCGTCTGCTTGGGAATTGCAGATAACACGTGTCTGCTTCAGAGGGTGCTGCAGATGCAAGGCGGAGTGGGCGAAGGCGTACTTCCCGTACTTCGAGTCCCCGACAACTCAGCAGATGCAGTATCCCCTGAGCAGATACTTTTATTTTTGCATTGCAAAAGCCCTTGTAATGGAGTAAAAGACTGCGTCTGTATGTCAATAATCATGGTGGGCATAACATGCCTTGCAATGATTCAAATATTTCAAGGAGCGTGACATTAAAATGGATATACTTCGTAAGCTTGCCTTTGAAGAGATGCGCATGGATGTTCCGCCTTTCAGGGCAGGGGATACAGTGCGTGTACACGTGAGGATCCGTGAGTCTGCGGACAAGGAACGTATTCAGGTTTTTGAGGGTGTGGTTATAAGCCGCAAGGGTAGTGGTGTTTCAGAGACATTTATCGTAAGGAAGATATCATACGGTGTAGGTGTTGAGCGTATCTTTCCTGTTCACTCCCCCATTATCGAGAAGATTGAGCTGGTTTCAGAGGGCCGCCATAACAGGGCCAAGATGTACTACCTCCGTGGCCTCCGAGGCAAGGCTGTTCGTCAGAAGATTCGCAAGCGCAATTAATCCTGTGAGTAATTGACCTTGTTACAGATTTTTCCGGCATGTAGTGTTTCTCTGATATTTTTTACAGACACTACTGCTCATTACGCACTGGCTAAGGCCAGGCGGCTTGTCCCGGCAGGAAACTGATTCGGATGAAAAATGGTCAGAGTTCATGTGCAGCCGGTGCTGTGGAACGAGCCGGTAAGGCATAATGGTGAAGATTTGGAAGATGCGCTTTACTTTGAGCGTCTCTTTCGTGAGCAGGGTTTTACGGATGTGGCAGGTGCCGACGAGGTTGGAAGGGGCTGCCTTGCAGGGCCTGTTGTTGCCGCGGCTGTGATTCTTCCTGAAAAGTTCCATCTTTCAGGCCTTACGGATTCCAAGAAACTTTCAATAGAACAACGCCAGAGCCTGGTGCCTGAAATTGAGCGCCAGGCTCTTTCTTTTTGTATTGCCTCTGTCTCTAATGAGGAGATTGACCGCATAAATATCCTTCAGGCAAGCCTCAGGGCCATGGCGCTTGCCGTGGAAGGGCTTTGCGTCAGGCCTCAGGCCGTGCTTGTTGACGGAAATCAGCCCTTGCCCATCTCCATTGCGCAGAAAACCGTTGTCAAGGGAGATTCCCGCTCCCTGTCCATAGCGGCTGCCTCGGTCATTGCCAAGGTTCATCGTGACAGGCTCATGGAGGAGCTTGATTCCATGTATCCTGATTACGGTTTTGCCAGACACAAAGGCTATGCAACTGCCGTTCATCTGAAGGCAATCAGAGAACATGGCCCCTGTCCGCATCATCGCCGCACATTCAAGGGAGTGAGGGAGTATGTCTGACGCTCAGCCCTTAAACCCGCAGAGCCCATGAAGAATCCAGACAAATCGGCATCCTCCATGTCCGGCAACAGATCCCTTGGAATAAGCGGGGAACAGGCAGCGCTTGAATTTTTCAAGCAAAACGGCTACAGCCTGCGAGAGCAGAATTACAGGGTGCCGTGCGGCGAGATTGACCTTATACTTGAAAAGGACAGGGAACTGGTCTTTGTGGAGGTAAAGGCGCGTCGTTCAGGAAGGTACGGCCTTCCACAGGAGGCAGTTGCCGCTTCCAAGCAGCGCAGGATCATCAAGGCTGCCATGTGGTACTGCCAGGAAAAGGGCCTGCATGGCAGGCCAATGCGCTTTGATGTCATGGCGGTTTTGTACGGCTCGGCAGATGCTGTTACTCTGAATCATATCCCCTGTGCATTTGATGCCACTGACGCGGGTTTTTCCTGAAACACCCTTATTGCCTTCACCATACTTCAGGAGGTAACCGGCCATGAACATGCGTGCAATGGTGCTGGAAAAGCAGCATGAGCCATTAAAGTTCAGAGATGATATACCTGTTCCTGAGCCTTCGGATACGGAGGTTCTGGTAAAGATTGAGGCATGCGGTGTGTGCCGCACTGACCTGCATATTATTGATGGAGAGCTTGAAAAACCACGCCTGCCCCTCATCCCCGGGCATGAGATAGTTGGCCGTGTAGTCAGTGCCGGAAGGAGGGTGAAGGGTTTTGCTCCAGGAGAACGTGTGGGGATTCCCTGGCTTGGGAAAACGTGCGGAAAGTGCGAATTTTGCCGATCAGGAAGGGAAAATCTGTGCGGTAATGCTCTTTTTACAGGATACACCCTGAACGGAGGTTATGCACAGTACACGGTGTCTGATTCCGCCTATACATTCCATGTGCCAGAAGGGTATTCTGCTTCAAAGGCAGCTCCCCTGCTATGCGCAGGCCTCATTGGCTACCGCTCGCTGTCCATGGCCATTTCAGGCCCTGGCCAGGCACGAAGAATCGGGCTGTACGGTTTTGGCGCCGCTGCCCACATTATCTGCCAGGTATGTGTCTTCCAGGGACGGGAAGTTTATGCATTTACCAGGGACGGTGATACGCCGAAACAGCAGTTTGCCAGGAAACTTGGCGCTGTTTGGGCAGGTGGCTCAGGAGAGACGCCGCCTGAGCCGCTTGATGCGGTCATAATCTTTGCACCTGCCGGGGTACTTGTGCCTGCCGGGCTCAGGGCTGTGAAAAAGGGTGGACGTGTGGTATGTGCCGGGATATACATGAGCCCTGTGCCCGAATTCCCATA
>WFRQ01000255.1 GCA_015486425.1 Deltaproteobacteria bacterium
CGACTCTCTCTTTATTATACCAGAGCTGGTGCTGATATATGACAACCTGAAACAGAACCTCAAGATCACAGCCTGCCTTGCCATCCCTGATGATGCTGATTCAGAGGAGCTCAACACCATTTACCGACAGGGGTTGAAGGCCATTGAAACCGTGGTTCACAGGATACACTCAGGCGTTGACTACCCTGAACCGGCAGTAAGCCAGGTGCCTGCCACCATGCTTGAGCCTGAAATACCAAGGGAAGATTTCAAGAAAATGGTGGAAACCGCCAAGGAGTATATTGTCTCAGGCGACATAATACAGGTGGTTCTTTCGCAGCGTTTCTCAGGGACCACACACCTTCCTCCATTTCAGTTGTACCGGGCACTGAGACGCATCAATCCGTCTCCATACCTTTACTATCTCCAGATGGGGGATGAAACAATCATAGGCTCCTCTCCTGAAATACTTGTGCGTCTCACTGAACGTACCATTGAGCTAAGGCCAATTGCAGGCACCCGTCCCAGGGGAAAGACACCAGAGGAAGACCTCCTGTTTGAAAAGGATTTACTGGCAGACCCCAAGGAAAAGGCAGAACACCTGATGCTGGTTGACCTTGGCAGAAACGATGCCGGGCGTGTGGCAGAGATGGGAAGCGTCACAGTGGATGAACTCATGGTTATTGAGCGTTACTCCCACGTGATGCACATAGTCTCTGGGGTAAAGGCCTTGCTCAAAGAGGGAAAAGACATGTTCGATGTGCTCAGGGCGTGCTTTCCCGCAGGCACTGTATCCGGGGCCCCGAAGATCAGGGCAATGGAGATCATTGACGAGCTTGAACCGGTGAAACGCGGCCCCTATGCAGGCTCAGTGGGTTATCTTGGTTTCTCAGGAAACATGGACATGGCCATTACCATAAGGACACTGTGTCAGAAGGGTGACAGGCTCTACCTGCAGGCAGGCGCAGGCATTGTGGCTGACTCTGATCCGGAAAAAGAGTGGCAGGAAACCCTGAACAAGGGGCGCGCACTCATGCGGGCCATTCAGGCAGCACAGGAAGAATTATAACAATACATGTAGCACTTAAAGGAAATACTGAGAAAAAAATGCTCCTTGTTATAGATAACTACGACTCCTTTACATACAACCTGGTTCAGGCATTCGGCGTTCTTGGTGCAGAGCTTAAGGTCGTTCGAAATGACGAGATTACAGTACAGGATATTCATGCCCTTGCTCCTGACCGCCTGCTTGTCTCACCTGGGCCGTGCACACCTGCGGAGGCAGGAATATCAGTTGAGGCCATACGCGAATTTTCAGGCAAAATCCCTGTGCTGGGAGTATGCCTTGGCCACCAGTCCATAGGAGCTGCCTTTGGCGCAAGTGTTGTCAGGGCGGAAAGGCTCATGCACGGCAAGACTTCAATGGTCAGGCATGACGGCAAAGGGGTATTCAGGGGGCTTCCAAATCCTTTTGAGGCAATGAGGTACCACTCGCTTATAGTAGATCACTCAACTCTTCCGGACTTCCTGATCCCCACGGCCTGGTCTGAAAAAGATGAACTCATGGGCATCAGGCATACGGAAATACCTGTTGAAGGCGTTCAGTTTCATCCTGAATCCATTATGACCCCTGAAGGAATCAACCTGCTTAAAAATTTCCTGGAGATGTAACATGGAAAATGAACCTGTACGTGCGGCAATAGATATGCTGGCCAGAGGGCAGAACATTGATTCAGCTCTCATGCACTCAGTGATGCTCCAGATAATGGAGGGAAAGGCAACTGATGCCCAGACAGGGGCTCTGCTGATGGGCCTGAGGCTCAAGGGCGAGACAGTTGACGAGATAACAGGCGCGGCAGAGGTTATGCGCAGCAAGGTTGTGCCCATACGCCCCCGACTTGCTGAAAAAGAGCCGCTGCTTGATACATGCGGCACAGGAGGAGATGGAGCGTCAACATTCAATGTCTCCACTACAGCGGCGTTTGTTGCCGCAGGCGCAGGAGTAAAGGTTGCAAAGCATGGAAACCGCTCTGTATCAAGCAGGTCAGGAAGCGCAGACGTACTTGAGGCCCTTGGTGTAAGGCTTGACCTGCCGCCAGAGGAGACCGCGCGCGCAGTGGAAGAGGCAGGCATAGGATTTCTCTTTGCCCCTGCCCTTCATCCAGCCATGAAACATGCCATTGGTCCAAGACGGGAGCTTGGTATCCGCACCATTTTCAACGTGCTTGGCCCGCTTACAAATCCGGCAGGGGCTGACTGCCAGATTCTCGGAGTCTATGATAAAGCGCTGGTAAGGCCACTTGCCGAGGTGCTTGGACGTCTTGGTACAACAAGGGCATGGGTTGTTCACGGAGAGGGCGGCCTTGATGAAATAAGCCCGATCGGGACCACTGAAGTAGCAGAATGGCGCCAGGGCAGTGTAAATGAATTTACTGTGGCACCTGGAGATTTCGGCGTTGAAACCTGCGAGCTTGAAGATATCCGGGGCCAGGGACCGGAAGAGAATGCAAGACTCATTCTTGATATACTGGCCGGGCAAAAGGGCCCGAAACGTGATATGGTTTTAATGAATGCGGCAGCGGCAATTATTGTTGCAGGAAAGGCTGAAAACACCAGGGAGGCGGCGCAGGCCGCGGCTCAGAGCATAGATTCAGGCAGGGCCATGTCTGCTCTTGAAAAGCTTAAATCATTTGGAGCATGAACATTCATTACTGCCGGTTCTGTTACAGCAGCGAATCTGAACAATAGCTCAAGGTTATAAAAATTCAAAACATCAACATGCATATTCTTGACAAGATAACCCGATTCAAAAGGCAGGAAGTAGTCAGGCAGAAACAGGCAGGCATTGGCGCAGAAATAAATCCCGGCCCCAAACGCAACTTCCG
>WFRQ01000256.1 GCA_015486425.1 Deltaproteobacteria bacterium
GCCCCTACACAGACCTCAAAAGGGGTATCACCTGGCCACCAGTGCTGAGGGCCGAAGGCATGGAACATGCGCTTATAAATATCTGTAAGCAGCACGCTGACTGGAGAAGAGGAGGTAAACATGACAGGACTTTATCACTGCATTGAGGAAAAAGGCAAGTTTTGCTGGTGCCCAAACTATAGTTTGGGTACCCATTGGTCTGAAGCTCCTGCTTCTTTCCTTGTTGATACCTGCAGGGTGAGAGTCACCTGTCCCTGTGTGGAAGCTGGAGCTTCCGGCTGTGCGTTCCCAAACTGGAGTTTGGGAACGAGCGGGTAAGGATCGACTGCCTGACCCGGAGTGGATTAGGCAGGATGATCGACGCTGCCATGTGATCAGATTCCGTCTTAAATAAGTCGCGTTCTGCAGCCGCGCAAATGAGAATTTTCACGGACTTATTGAGAAGTTACCATATAACGTTCGTGACACCTCATTTAACAGTTTCAGAACCAGTCTCAAAAAGGAGACAATTTGATTCCTGAAGCCTCGGGCTTCTCAAACCTGTTCAGCCGTACTGCGGGTAAGGGCCTCCATGTGTTTCAGGTCCTTTTCAAGTTCCGAGGTGAGGAAATGCTCTGGATCAGCGTTTAGACTGAGGCCTGCGGCCTCTATGGCTTCAGGCAGCACTGCCTGTGTCACAGGCCTTCCGTCATGAAAGCCTGCCGCTCCTGCGACACAGTCGCTGAGGGCCACCATGGTCACAATCTGTAACACATGCCGGGGGATATCAATCCAATTATCAAATGAGGCATGATGATGGTATCCAATAGAGGTGCATACCTGTTCAGGAAGCTTCCAGTATGTGGAGAGCAGATACCCGAGCCGACAGTGATTTATTCCATACCTTACTTCTTCATCAAGAACCGTGGGCATTATGGCCTCGCCCTGGCCAGGCAAATCTTCCCTCTCCCTGCGTATAGGCTGGAGACCTCTTAAAAGAAATTTCCCAACGTCATGCATGAGCGCGCAGGTGATAACCGTTGCACCAATCTCATGGGTGGCATATCCGGCAGAAAGCAGGATGCGCCTGGCGCACACTGCTACTGCAGCGCCATGCCTCCACAGACCTTCCATATCATCACGGTCAATCCTGGCAAACGGCTGCAGCACCTGGGATGTCATAAGCTGATGAACCAGAATCCATATATTCTGGAAACCGAGAAGCACAATGGCCTGCTGCAGCGAAGTGATTTTCTGCACTCCGAATGCTGCTGAGTTGGTAACCCTGAGTACCTTGGCTGAAAGCACAGGATCAGTATTTACCAGGTCTACCACTGACTTGATCTGAGCGTCAGGGTCACGGAGCGCTTTTGACAGCTCAAGCACTGCGCTTGGAAGCTCCGGGGCCTGCCTTATAAGATCTACTATGACCGCATCTGTATCAGTCACCGGACGCTCCGGGCTTGGCACACTTTTCCCCCTGCAGTCAACCACCGGCACCACGCTTTCATGTGTTTCTGATGAAACAGGGGCGCCTGAAACAGGCTGCGCGGCATATCCCGCATCCTCTCTGCCTTTTGCACAAGATGACCTTTCCTGTGGCCTGACTGCCTTACGTTTCCCCTTTCTGGCGCTTGCATACAGCATTATGCCTATGATACCGGCACATGCCACAAGGCTGCCTGCAATAATAATAAAATTATTCATAACGTTTCTCAGTCAGCCCGAATAAGGAAGATATAAATCCAGAACGCTGCAACAGCTATAAATGCACCGCCAATTACCAGCACATTGTGCAGATCCAGGGGCTCTCCTTCATAGGGCATGCCATAATAAAAACCTGCCCACATACCGCACAGCCCCAGAAGCACTGCTATGGCTTTTCTGAATTTAAAAAAATAAAGCGCTGCTATCAGGCAGAGCCCCGGCACAATCACCCATGGATTGGTCAGCAGCTCTACCGGATCACGCCTCATGAAAAAATCAATCAAATGTTCGGAACGAAGGCTTTCAGCTATGTTCTGCCAGTCTATATTGATATTAAACATGGAGTATATCTTCTCCCGGTTCAGGCACATAAAAAAACAGTGCCTGTCATCATGGAACATGCAAAATGGTTTTTACTTCAGAGTCATGGCGTGCTGCTTTTAATTTCATCGGCATTCCAGGCCGATATCTTAACAAAATAGAGAATTTGCACGGCATTATAGAGAAGTTACGTTTTTAAAAAATTGTTGTGTGAAAAGCGA
>WFRQ01000257.1 GCA_015486425.1 Deltaproteobacteria bacterium
CGGGTAGCGTACATTGATTGGATAACGTTCAAGCCCCTCCACAGTCTCGGATACCTTCATGCCGCCAAGCGCGGACATGATAACATCTTCCACAGCGCCGACGGTAAGGCCGTAGCGTGCCGCCTCACGCCTCTTTATGTCTATGTCAACAAAGTATCCCCCAACGGCCCTGTCCCCGTAGGCAGAGACCGTTTCCGGAAGGCCCTTCATAATATTTTCAAGGTCTTTTGAAACCCTTTGAAGCACATTCAGGTCAGGCCCGCTTACCTTTATGCCAATGGGGGTCTTGATGCCTGTGGAGAGCATGTCAATCCTGGTCTTGATGGGCATGGTCCATGTATTTGCAAGCCCGGGGAAATGAAGCTCCCTGTCCATCTCCTTCATGAGCTGAGCCGTGGTCTTTGACGGGTCAGGCCACTCCTCCCTGGGTTTCAGGCGGATGGTGGTCTCTATCATTGAGAGAGGGGCCGGGTCTGTTGCCGTATCTGCCCGCCCCACTTTTCCAAATACTGACTCCACCTCAGGAAATGTTTTAAGTATCCGGTCTGTCTGCTGCAGCAGCGTGCGGGCAGTGGTTATGGAGATGCCTGGAAAGGTGCTGGGCATGTAGAGGATATCCCCTTCATCAAGGGGAGGCATGAACTCGCTTCCTGTGCGGGAAAGAGGAATCCATGTGGCAGATAGCAGTACAACTGAAAGAATCACAACTATCCACTTGAACCGTATGCACAAATCAAGGACTGGACCATGCACTGCCTGGAGCAGCCGGTTTACCGGATTTCTATCCTCTGGCATTATCTTTCCACGAATGAAAAACCCCATGAGAACAGGCACAAGGGAGACAGCCAGCAGGGCTGCGGCAGCCATTGAGTAGGTCTTGGTAAAGGCAAGGGGGCTGAAAAGCCTGCCCTCCTGGGCCTGGAGCGTGAAGATGGGAAGGAACGAGAAGGTGATAATGAGAAGCGAGAAGAACAGGGCAGGCCCCACCTCTGATGCTGCCTCTCCCATGATGCGCCACCTGGTTGAGGCGTTTATACTGATTCCCTCTTTCACAGCGCGCTCAACGTGCTTGTGGCCATTTTCAATCATTACAATGGCGCCGTCAACCATTGCCCCGATTGCAATGGCAATACCGCCAAGAGACATGATATTGGCGTTTATACCCTGGAGCTTCATAATGATAAATGCCAGCAGAATGCCCACCGGCAGGGTGGCAATGGCAACAAGGGCAGAGCGGAAGTGGAGCAGAAACAGCACGCATACCACAGAGACCACAATACACTCCTCAAGCAGTTTCCCCTTGAGATTCTCTATTGCCCTCTCAATGAGACTGCCCCTGTCATACACAGGTACAATCTCAACGCCCTGGGGAAGACCTGCGGAAAGCTCCTCCAGTTTGGAGCGAACCGCCTTGATGGTAGAGAGCGCATTGCCACCAAAACGCATGATAATGACGCCTCCTGCCACCTCCCCCTCTCCGTTAAGCTCTGCAAGGCCGCGCCTGAGCTCCGGCCCGAGATGCACGTGGGCGATATCTGAAATCAGCACCGGCACACCGCCAGGTCTTGAGGCAACAGGGATGTTTTCAATATCCTCTATTGACTTGATATATCCCCTGCCTCTTACCATGTACTCGGTCTCTGACATCTCTATGAGACGGCCGCCAACATCGCCGTTTGACCGGGCAATGGCCATACGCACCTTCTGGATGGGGATCCCGAATGCCGCCAGGGCGTCAGGGTCAACCTCCACCTGATACTGCTTGACATAGCCGCCTATTGAGGCCACCTCGGCCACGCCGGGCACTGTCTGAAGAGGATAGCGCAGATACCAGTCCTGTATTGATCGAAGCTCCGCAAGATCATGTTTGCCGCTCCTGTCAACAAGCGCATACTCATATACCCAGCCCACGCCTGTGGCGTCCGGGCCCAGGGCAGGGCTCACCCCGGCGGGAAGCCGTGATGAGACGTAGTTAAGGGATTCGAGGATGCGGGAGCGCGCCCAGTAAAGGTCAACATTGTCTTCAAAGATGATATAAACAAATGATAGGCCGAAAAATGAGTAGCCTCTGACCACCTTGGCGCCAGGCACGGCAAGCATGGCGGTTGTGAGCGGATACGTAACCTGGTCCTCCACCACCTGTGGGGCCTGACCGGGATACTCGGTAAAGACAATCACCTGAACATCAGACAGGTCAGGAATGGCATCCAGCGGTATGTTTTCAAGAGTATAGATACCGGCTGCAACCACAAAGGCAGTTGCCATAAGCACCAGGAAACGGTTGGTTATTGATGCATTGATAATTGCCCTGATCATTTCTCTTTTTCCATTCCGGCCATGTCCCTGACTTCAGGGCTGCCGCCTGCCTCATCCGTATTGCTGCCCATATCCATGCCCTCCATCTCTTCATCGCCTGAAGAAGAGGCCTTCTCCTCTGCCTGTGCAGGCTCTGTCATCTTGAGAGTGGCCTCACGGAGACTGGATTCAGAATCAATGAGGAACTGGGCAGATTTCACCACCAGTTCGTGCTGTTTCAGCCCGCTGATTATGGCCGTGTAACCCTGGTCCTCAACACCTGTCACCACATCTCTCGGCTCAAACTTTCCCGGCTCACGCTGCACAAATACCAGGGTCCTTGTCCCTGTTCGTATTACCGCCTCAGAGGGTATGGCAAGCACCCGCCTGAGCCCTGCCACAATATTCACTGAGACATACTGGTCGGGTTTCAGAATGCCCTCAGGGTTATCAACTGCAACGCGCACCTGAACTGTGCGTGTGTTCTTTTTTACATAGGGATATACAAAGTCCACGGCGCCTGTGAATGTGACACCGGGGAAGGCCGCTGACCTGATTTTTACAGGGTCACCGGGGTTTATCCATGCATAGTCTGTTTCATAAACATCAGCAAGAATCCACAAATGATAGGGATCACCAACTGCGTAAAGTTCAGTTGCAGGCGTGACCGAACGCCCCTCTACCGCGGTCGTGCGGATAACAGTGCCGCTGACACTGCTTCGTATCTCCAGACTGTCCCGCACCCTGCCGCTCTTTTCAAGCCCTGCGATCTCCTGTGAAGATACACCAAAGAGGCTGAGTCTCTTCCGGGCGGACTCCACCATGGCCCTGGCATTTTTTTCAAGCGCCGGCATCTCTGCCACAGCCTCAGGAGTCAGGGCATTCAGGGCCTTTACTGCCAGCAGGTAATCCTGCTGCGTTGATACAAGCTCAGGTGAGTATATTTCTGCCAGCACCTGGCCCTTTTTAATATAATCCCCGGTGCGTGTGACCCTTACCTCCTGGAGCCACCCCCTGAATCTGGGATAGACAGAGGCAATACGCTCCTCATCCCACGCAATACGGCCATAGGCATTCACCTGGCGGCCAAGCTCCATGAACATTGCCATGCCGGTCCTGACCCCCATATTCTGCTCAACCACAGGGTCAATGCTAACAGTTCCCGCAGGCTGGTTGGACGCACCCTGATCAGCATAGACAGGCACATAATCCATACCCATCTGATCCTTGGCAGGAACGGGAGAGGTAATGGCAGGGTTCATTGGGCTGCGATAAAAGAGAATCTTGCGCTCTTCAGACTCTTTTGTCTGTCCCGCACCATCCTCCCCGGCTGCGGGTGTTGTCTTCCGCGTGTCAGTCATGCCGATATCAATGCCGGTAAGCCTGCTGATGGCCTTGCCCGGAAACCAGGGTATCCTGTCCCGGAACACCATGCCCGCAACCGCGCCTGCCGCAAGGCAGACAGTGGCAAACAGCAGTATTTTCATAAACTTCATATGTGTGACCCTTTCACCTGAGTTGAGCGTTTTAATATTTGGAAAATCATAAAGATATTAAGTATCTGCTCACAGGGTACAGCATCTGCGGCGTTGTCGGGGGCTCGAAGTACGGGAAGTACGCCTTCGCCCCCTCCGCCTTGCATCTGCAGCACCCTGTGAGCAGATACGTTGCGTGAAAAGCGTATCTCCGTTTCAGGAATTCATCCTGGGGGGTAAGTAGTTACGATATTAAAAGAAGTTACATGGCAACTGCTTGCACGAGGAACGAACGGGTTTCGCTATTCAGGCCGCGCTCACTTCACGTTGAATTCCATGCCTGCGGCTGTCCTGATTCTCGATGCTGCCTTTCTGGTATTGACTGCAGCCCGCCAGTACTGCCTCTCATATTTAAGAAGGGCAAGACGCGCCCTGATAACATTAAGGAAATCCACCCTGTTTACCTGGTAGGCGCTCATCATGGCTGAAAGCGTCTGCCTGGCCTGAGGTATTACGGCGCTTCTGTAAAACTGCTCCTGTTTTTTTGAACTTTTCAAAGCCGCGGCCGCTGATGCCAGCTCCTTTTCGATCTGTTGAAGCGCACTCCTGTACTGCTCCTTTCTCTGGCCGAGCTCAAACCCCTTCTGAGCGACCTTTCTGGACTGCTTTGACCCTGCCCACACAGGTATATTCATTGAAATCATAAAGGAGGCAAAGTCAGGCCGATCCTGGCCCATGGGGCTGTCCTGCCTGATGCCATAGGATGCGCCAAGAGTGAAGTCAGGGAAATATCCCTTTTCCGAAAGCTCCACCCTGGCCTCTGCGGCGTCTATTCTCTGCTGAAGCGCCTTGAGCACAGGGCGATTTTCCCGTGCGATATTCAAAAGCTCCCTGCTGTCAAGGGATGGGATGGTATTATCCGCCGTATCACCGGGTTTCATAAACTCCGCGCTGTCCACACTGACCCTGAAGTCATAATACTGCTCAGTGTCATCATCCTGGCTGCCCATGAGACGCAGCAGCGCGGCCTTTGCGGAACCAAGCCTTCCTGTTAACCCTGCCTGCGTATTATAAAGATTTGACATCTCCACC
>WFRQ01000258.1 GCA_015486425.1 Deltaproteobacteria bacterium
GTATTAAATATGAAATATTAGATACTGTTACTTGCCTATCTAAATATTGAGAAGCCCATTTGCTTGCTTCTCTCAAGTTCAATAATTTTTTTTCCTGCTCAAACATCGTCATTTGAGGCATATCTTTCGCTCTCCATTTTAATTACACATAACAAGTTATTATACAGTTTCTGTGTATCCCGCAGATTTCACAATACTTGACATCAACGTTACGCGTCAACTAACATGAAATTAACAGGATATCACGTCAATATTCATTAATTCCAGAAACCGGATATCATATCATGATCCAGATTCCAGCCAATCTTCGCATGGCTTACATGGCTTTCATTTCGAAAAAAGGCGTAAAATCCACTTATCATAATTATTACATCAAGTGGCTGCTCCGTGTGGATTTTTGCAAGAGGCTCAGATATTAATTACTTTGTCCGTTTCGCTACTATTATCTTATCCGGTTTTTATATCCTCAGGGGCTGTCCGAAAATAACTTGGCGATTTAGTATTTTATACATGCAAGGTGTGCACCGCACACCTTCAATATTCTTCGTATGCTCCGGTGTTGCCGGCACATACACACTCCAGCCTGGCGCCAACCCTGAAAACTGTTACCGGAATAGCTCTGTCTTTCATTTCGGCAGAACGATGTTCCCCAGGAAGCTGGAGCTTCTATCCGTACCGTTCCCAAACTGGAGTTTGGGAACGAGCTGAGTTATCTGATTAATTTCTTTTGCAATTTCTTCATTATCCATAGGGTTATTTGCTTGCTGGCTAACATTCCGCATAAGCGGCGGCAAACATGCGGGACTGCCAACTATGAATTGCCACCAGACGTTATGAGGGGGAGCAACTTGAAGAACCGCAGCGCTGTTTGCCGTCACCTGCTGCCGATGGTTGGGCCATATTATTTGCTGATGGTAAAACAGCTTCTGCTCGCAATTTTAATCCTAATGCCCCAATAACTCTTAAAATTGTGTCGAAACTTGGAATACGCTCACCTGATAATGCCTTGTACAGGCTTTCACGTGATAAACCTGAATTGCGAGCTATCTGTGACATACCCTTGGCACGAGCAATATCACCCAGAGCTTTTGCAATGAATGCTGCATCACCATTGGCTTCTTCCAAACAAACTTCAAGATAAGCCGCCATTTCTTCAGGTGTGCGAAGATGTTCAGCCGGATCGTATTTGGTAGTTAAAGTTTTGCTCATGTGGGAGACGTCCTTGCAAAGGCATCAGTTTTTCGGACCTCGATCATAAACCATTGTATCCAACAGGCTACACTGTGCCAAGGCCCATATGAAAAATGTTTCTGAAATTGACAGTCAAAGCGTCCGGGTGTTATCTTGCGGCATGATTCTGGAAGACATTACAATGCCTGCATTTCAGGAAGGGCTTGAACGTACCAAATCGGTGATAATCCCCTTTGGCTCAGTAGAGGAACACGGCCAGCACCTTCCCCTTGGAACTGACACAATTCATGTTTATGAACTTGCTAAAGAGGTTTCGGATATCTGCCCGGTATTCGTGGCGCCGCCTGTATGGTACGGTCTCTGCCGCAGCACCAGCCAGCACCCCGGCACCATAACCATCTCAGGCTCTACGGTGGAAGCCCTTGGTGTGGAGATAGTAACATCACTTTACAGCCACGGACTCAGAAACTTTGTCATGATATCTGGCCATGCAGGTGGCACGCACATGGCAACCATTATAAATGCAGGCGAGAAGATACTGGAGACCCTGCCAGAGGCAAAAGTGGCAGTGCTGTCTGTGCTTGATCTCTCTGCAGAACTTGCGCCGGACATTATAGAAACCCCTGGAGATTCACATGCCGGAGAGGTAGAGACCTCACTTATGCAGTACCTTCGGCCTGATGATGTCAAGGGAACCAGCCCTGAAGAGTATCCGGCATTCCCAGGGAAAATCCTTGCCAGGGACAAGATCAGGGCATGGCCTGGCGGTGTATGGGGCAACCCGGCCAAGGCATCTGCTGAAAAGGGCAAAACCATTGTCAGCAGGGAGGCCATGCTGCTCTGCAAACTTCTGAAGGACCTTGAAACATTTGATGGCTGAATTATACAGCCTCCTGTTGTTGCAATTATTTTTTCTCAAGGAGATATTTAATGTTCAATTTTGTTAAACGCGTCGAGATGTTACTTGTCACTATACTGTTCTGCCTTGTGCTCATGCCTGCGTGCCAGAGCAATGCTGATTCCCAGAAGGCTCCAGACTTTACCCTGCTTGACCTGCAGGACAAGACTGTCAGCCTCTCTGACTTCAAGGACAAGGTGGTTATGATTAATTTCTTTGCCACCTACTGTCCCCCATGCAGGATGGAGATACCAGATTTTGTGAAACTTCAGACAAAATACGAAAAAGAAGGTTTCACTGTTATTGGGATAACTGTTGATGATAACCCCACTGTGCTGCTGCCACCATTCATGAAACGCCTTGGTATAAACTATCCTGTGCTTCAGGCAACAAACAGGGTATTGCAGGATTACCGCAATGTGTA
>WFRQ01000259.1 GCA_015486425.1 Deltaproteobacteria bacterium
CCCCTGTTCAAACACGTGACTATTGCCAAACTTGCAGGAAAGGAACAGCAGGCACCTGTTGGAATTTCAATGCTGGAGCTTGAGCCAGGCGCTGAAATACCTGTTCACACGCATGATGAGAATATTGATTCGATATATGTCATGTCAGGCAATGCGGAAATTTACGCAGATGGGAAATGGCGAGAAGTCAGTGAGGGAGATTTCTGTTTTGTTCCAGCAGGCCAGGAACATGGCGTTAAAAACTCAGGGGATCAAAAGCTTCGACTTTTTATCGTGCACTCACCTCCCCTGTTTTAATCAAGCAAAAAATGTTGTGTAAAAAGCGTCTTTCCGGTATGGGAATTCTTTCTTGAGGGTGGGGTGAGCAGTTACCTTAAACTTTTACACTACCGAATTGAGCGATTGTGGAATTTGCTGCATATCCTTTAGCAAGAGGAATTGTAACTTCTCAATAAGTCTGCGCAAATTCTCACTATAGTGTGCGCTATATTGGGGATTCCGAGGACATCAGATAAACCATTATTACAGAATCAGAAAGGTCGGTTTTATTCATGCCTGCCACCCTTAATAAACAGCTCCTGCTATTCCTGCTGCTGATAAACGCACTGTTTGCAGCAGCATTTCTGGCATGGCAGAGCTATCAGGAAAAGGAGGCAGTTATTCAGCAGATGAAACTTGAGGCCAGAGGGATTTATCACTATGTGGTGCTTACCAGACAGCTTATATCTAAGTGGGAAGGTGTTTATATAAAACACCACGGTGATTTTGAAAGGAAAACGCCTTCAGGCTTTACCAAGGCGCTGGCAGACCTGGGCAAGGCAAGAAAGGCGCCTTTTTCAATCAAGCTTGCATTTGCAGGAAATATTGACCCTGACCACGCCCCGGATACATTTGAGCAGCAGGTCATTGCCCAGATGCAGAAAAAAAAGATACGTGAGGCATGGGAGGTTCTTGACAGAGGTGATCACAGGGAATTCCGATACGCAGGTCCTCTGATATTTGATGCTGACTGCACCAGTTGTCATGCAGGGAGTACGAAAAACGGAGTCATCGGGTGTATAACAGTAAGCCTCCATGACGCTGATCAGTTCTTTGCCACTCTTTCCAGGAAAAATATGTACACGGCTATCTACCTTGCAGGCACATTCGGGGTTATCATGCTGCTGCTGTGGGCCCTGCTGAACCGCTTTGTGCTGGCCCCTTTAAAGAGACTTGATGAAGCAGCACGTCACGTTGAGCAGGGAGACCTTGACGTTGAGGTAAATCTGAGCGGATCCAGGGAATGGCAGAGCGTTGGCAGAAACTTCAACAGCATGGTTAATGCCCTTGCAAGGCAGCAGGCGGTATTGAAACAGGAAGTAAAAAAGGCTGTTTCCGGCATGCAGGCCGCATATGATGAATTGAAACGCATGGAACAGTATAAGGCAGACTTTTTTACTAATATCACTCACGATCTTAAAACCCCCATAACAGCCATGAAGGGGGCGCTGACACTGCTTGACCGTAAATACGGCCATGAGGACAGCCCGTATCTGGACATCCTGCAGAGGAACTGTTCAAAACTTGCATCCATGGTACAGGACATACTTGACTGCGCCAGGCTTGAAAGCGGCTCCATGGAGCTTGACATGCAGCCGGCAGACATGGCTGAACTTATTGAAGATGCGATTCTTATGGCTATGCCGCTTGCCTGGGATAGAGAAATAGAGATCAGATATCAGGTGCCTGATTTCAGGTGCATGGCCATGATAGACAGCACGCGCATGGAGCAGGTAATGGCGAATCTGCTTTCAAATGCCATAAAATTTTCCCCTGAAGGCTCTACCGTTGAAGTAGGGATAGACTTTGCCGGTCATCAGATAAAGAAC
Source organism: Deltaproteobacteria bacterium (assembly GCA_015486425.1). Taxonomy (GTDB): domain Bacteria; phylum Desulfobacterota; class Dissulfuribacteria; order Dissulfuribacterales; family QOAL01; genus S144-17. The sequence continues at coordinate 1,869 of WFRQ01000259.1, forward strand.
GGGTCTGAAAAAGAGATTCACGGCAGTTTCTATATGATTTCTGTGAGCGATACAGGTCAGGGCCTGTCTGAAGAGAGCATGAAGATGGTATTTAATAAATTTTATCAGTGCTCTCCCAAGGGAGACCCGGATGGGCTGGGACTGGGGCTTTCCATTGTCAAGGGCATTGTGGAAATGCATGGCGGACAGGCAGGGGTGAGGACAAGGGACGAAGGGGGCACGTGTTTCTGGTTTACAGTGCCCGTTTTGAAACAGGAGGGGTAATCTCAATGAACAGTGGAGAGATGAAAGAAGCGAGAAGAATACTGGTGGTTGAGGATGATCAGGATATTCAGAAGGTGCTGATGGATCAGCTTGAACTTGATGGATACATGGTCAGAGGGGCAGCTACTGGCCAGGAAGCCCTGGAAATATTCAATGCCTTTGACCCTGATCTTGTAATCCTGGACCTGACGCTCCCTGACATAGACGGTCTCATAATATGTCAGCACTTGAGAAAACGCTCAAACGTGCCTGTGATAATTTTAAGCGCCAGGGAATCCCTTGCTGACAAAATAAGAGGGCTTGATCTCGGGGCAGACGATTACATGACCAAACCATTTGAATTTCTTGAACTTGCCGCAAGGATCAAGGCCTGCATCAGGAGGCGCGAGAAGGCAGATCATGATGAAAAAATACTTGAGGCAGGAGATATTATTATATTCCCGGAGCAGCGCAGGGTTATGGTGAGAGGGGAGCATGTAAATCTCACCCGCAAGGAGTTTGATCTGCTGCTTGCCCTGGTTGAGAACCGTAACAAGGTCCTGAAGCGGGAGTATCTCTGCGGAAGACTGTGGAAAAACAACGAAGTTTATCCCTGGAGCCGGGCACTTGATGTGCATGTAAGGCGTCTCAGACAGAAAATTGAAGCTGATCCTGCAAAACCACAATATATTCTCACACATTCCGGGGTAGGTTACAGATTCAGGCTGGACCAGGATGGATAAAAATTCATTTTTTAATTTTTCCTTTGTTGACGATGAGGATATAAGAAAGGAAAAACAGCGGGCAAGGCAGCTCCGGAAGACCGCCTGGTGGAGAAAAAAGTGTGCCAGCGGTATCTGCTGGTACTGTGGCCAGAGGGTAGGTGCAAATCTGCTCACAATGGACCATATAGTGCCTCTTGCAAGGGGCGGAAAGAGTACAAGGGGTAATCTGGTGCCTGCCTGCAAGGAGTGTAACAACAGGAAAAAAAATCTGCTTCCCATGGAGTGGGAAGAGTACCTGGAAACCATCAGAAAGGGATGAATGTATGTGCGGAATAGTCGGTTACGCAGGGACAAAGCCTGCACTGCCTGTGCTGCTTGATGGCCTGGCAAGGCTTGAATACAGGGGATATGACTCAGCCGGCGTGGCATGGATTGAAAATGGCGAGATCCAGCGCACGCGGTGCCAGGGCAAACTTGCAGGGCTCAGGGAACTTCTTGAAAACGGCAAAAGAAGTGAATGCCCTATTGGAATAGGACATACCAGATGGGCAACTCATGGTGCGCCTACGGAAGAAAACGCTCACCCGCACACTGACTGTACGAAGAGCCTGGTGGTTGTCCACAATGGAATCATTGAAAACTACTACAGCCTTCGGGAACAGCTTAAAAAGGAAGGGCACAAATTCAGGTCAGAAACCGATACAGAGGTACTGGCTCACCTTATTGAAAAACACCTGAAGGATGACATAATTGATGCTGTAAGGAAGACCCTTTCAGAGGTGGAGGGGGCCTTTGCCATGGGAGTACTCTGGAAAGGCGAGCCTGACAAACTGATTGCGGCCAGGAAGGAAAGCCCTCTTGTGCTTGGAGCAGGTGAAGGTGAAAATTTCATGGCATCTGACATACCTGCCCTGCTTCCATATACAAGAGAGATAATTTTCCTTGAGGACGGCGACCTTGCAGTGCTTACAGCAGACGGGATTGATATAACCCGTATAGATACAGGTGAGCCTGTAAACAGGGAAATAAAGACCATCTCATGGGATGCCACTGCTGCTGAAAAGGCAGGTTTCAGGCATTTCATGCTGAAAGAAATATATGAACAGCCCCAGGGCGTGCTTAACACCTTCAGAGGAAGGGTAATACCTGAGACAGGAGAGGTGGATCTCCCGGAGATTGAACTTGCAGATGAAGATATAAGGAAAATTTCAAGGATAGTGCTCCTTGCATGCGGCACCTCATGGCATGCTGGACTTGTTGCAAAATACTGGATCGAAGAGTGGGCAGGCATTCCTGTTGAGGTGGACCTTGCGTCTGAATTCCGTTACCGCAGGCTCCTTGTGGACGAAACCGTGCTCACAGTCCCCATATCCCAGTCAGGTGAGACGGCAGATACCCTGGCAGGGCTTCGTATTGCTAAGGAGAAGGGTTCCCCTGTAATTGCCATATGCAATGTGGTGGGCAGTACCATAACACGGGAATCCCACGGCACCATATACACCCATGCAGGCCCGGAGATCGGTGTTGCATCAACAAAGGCTTTTACAAGCCAGCTTACTGCCCTTTACATTCTTGCCCTGTTCCTTGCGCAGGTAAAGGACACCATGAGCGCAGAGGAACGCTCAGAAAAGATCCATGCCCTTACAGAAGTCCCGCGCCTCATGGAAAAGCACCTTGAAGAGATTCATCAGGCATGTACAGACCTTTCTGATGAGTTTTATCAGTACAGGGATTTTCTGTATCTCGGGCGTCACCTCCACTTTCCCATTGCCTTGGAGGGCGCGCTTAAGCTCAAGGAGATATCCTACATTCATGCCGAAGGGTATGCGGCAGGCGAGATGAAGCATGGCCCCATTGCCCTGATTGACAGGAACATGCCTGTTGTGGCGCTTGTTCCAAAAGACCATGTCTATGACAAGATGGTCAGCAACGTGGAAGAGGTACGTTCCAGAAGGGGAATAATCATTGCCGTTGCAGAGGAGGGGGATGAAAATGTTGCGCGGGTGGCACAGCACATAATCAGGGTGCCTGCCACAACCGAACAGAGCATAAAACCATTCATCTTCACCCTGCCTCTTCAGCTCATAGCTTATGAAATATCCTTTGCAAGGGGCTGTGACGTTGACCAGCCTAGGAACCTTGCAAAGAGTGTTACAGTGGAATAATTCCAGCAAAAGGTCTTATAATGAACAAAGAAATTAACAGGGTACTGGTAACAGGGGCTGCCGGTTTCATAGGCTATCATCTTTCGGAAAAACTCCTCTCTCAGGGCAGAGAGGTAGTCGGGCTTGATATATTCAATGACTACTATGACCCGGCCCTTAAGGAGGCGCGAGCAGCCCTGCTGGAAAAACATTCCGGTTTCAAAATGATCAGAAAGGACATGGCGGACCGGGATGCCATGAAGGAGCTATTTGCCACAGGCGGATTTGACGGAGTGGTTAATCTCGCTGCCCAGGCAGGCGTGCGCTACTCCCTGATAAATCCCCACTCATACGCTGATACCAACCTTCTCGGTTTTGTAAATATCCTGGAGGGGTGCAGGCACAACAAGGTGAAACACCTTGTTTTTGCATCTTCAAGCTCTGTTTACGGCTCAAATACAAAGATGCCGTTCAGTGTGCATCATAATGTGGATCATCCGGTTTCTCTTTATGCAGCCAGCAAAAAGGCAAACGAACTCATGGCGCACACCTACAGCCATTTGTTCGAGCTTCCATGTACGGGCTTGCGTTTTTTTACAGTTTACGGGCCTTGGGGCCGCCCTGACATGGCCCTTTTCCTGTTTACAAAGGCCATCCTTGAAGACCGTCCCATTGACGTATTCAACTACGGAAAGATGAAGAGGGATTTTACCTACATAGACGATATTGTGGAAGGAGTAATTCGCGTGCTTGACATGCCTGCCAGGCCTGATCCAACCTGGAACGGCGATAATCCCGACCCGTCTTCAAGCTATGCCCCCTGGAAGATATATAATATCGGCAACAACAAGCCTGTTGAGCTCATGCGCTACATCGAGGTGCTTGAAGATTGCCTGGGCAAAAAGGCTCAGAAGAACCTTCTGCCCATGCAGCCTGGAGACGTGCCTGCCACCTATGCTGATATAGACGATCTTGTACGAGATACCGGTTTTCACCCTGCCACCACCCTTGAGGAAGGAATCCCAAAATTTGTAGAGTGGTACAGGGAGTATTACGGGGTTTGAACGCTGTAATTATTCCCGGATGGATTATCTTTTCAGATATCTCCAGCCGATCATGCCAGCAAGGCCTGAGCCCAGCAGCATTAATGCCGATGGAACGGGCACGGCAGATGTACCCCCGCCAAGGTTGGTAATGGTTGCATGAACGGTTACCTGTGAATCACACGATATAGTCAAACCGTCTTCAAGCAGAACCTGTATGGTATTGCCGTCCGGCAGGTCAAACAGAAAGTCCTTTTCATACCATTTGAAGGCGCCGGCTGACCATGTCCTTGCTATGGGAAACTGCACACTAATTGTACCCCATCCACCACTGCCTTTAGCAGTTACACTTATTTCAGGCAAATTGAACGACAAGCTGGCATCCAGATGAAACCAACCTATACTGCCAGTAACTCCATTTTCCACAGAAGGAGCATCAGTTACAAAGTCAAAAAAATTTATATCCTTGCTTTCACCATCACTCAATTTGAATGGAGCCATCCTATCAAGTTCATCGCTTAATATTGTCTGAATCTTGGTAGTGGCCCCTACAAGGCGCATAGAAGGAAACACACCCACGCTCATACCCTTGCCATCCGTAAAAGTATTGACAGAAGAGTCCCGTGCCCCCTGAATGTCAAAAGTGACCGGACTGGCTGCAGAAGTTCCTGACCAGATCAAAACTCCCAGGATTAACCATAAATACCTTGTCACTTTCATGGGCTGACCTCCTTGTCAGAAATACATGTTCCTTACAACGACCTTTTTTATTTTTATCAATATACAGAGGTTATCACAATAGCCCTGTCAATGTAAAGCAAACGAAACGAGTTAGTCAGTCGGGGTTGATAGTCATATAGACTCTGATTAGGCTGTCCACTTCAATATGAACTGGTATCTGGCCTGACAGACAATACATGGCAGTTGCAACCAGACCTATACGGTTCACTGAGTTTACCACTGAAAAAAACCAAATATTATGCATAATATCACTGACAAAGAATTCAGGGCAAGTCTCAACCCTGAACAGTATAGAGCAGTCACCCATCTCACAGGCCCGGTACTTGTAATAGCAGGTGCTGGCAGCGGCAAAACCAGGACCCTTGTTTACCGTGTTGCACGCCTGATCATGGAGGGGATTGTACCTGAATCCATCCTGCTGCTCACATTTACACGCAAGGCGGCAGCAAGCATGCTCAGG
>WFRQ01000260.1 GCA_015486425.1 Deltaproteobacteria bacterium
ATTGACCAGGGATGCAGTGTGCATCCTGAACTCGGGGCAGAAGATTTCCGTCAGAAGGAGTACGGGCCAGGCAGTGAGATAGTACCTGCATAAAATGTAAGGGGTCATTCCCCCTTAGAGCTTTGAGCTTTGAGCTTTCAGCCTTGAGCCTTCAGCCTTGAGCTTCCAGCTTCCAGCTTCCAGCTTACATCTCTGTCCTTATACAGTTTCTACCTGCCTCCTTTGCCTCATACAGGGCATCATCAGCATTTTGTATTACCATTTCTTCTTCTGAGCCCGGATTCCATTGGGCTATGCCGCAGGATATGGTTATGTTGATTCGTGTCTTGCCCTGTCGAGCAATGAACACGGTCTTGGCAAGCTGAGAGCGCAGTGTCTTAAGGTGGCTCTCCACCTCTTTTATGGTCATGCCAGGCATGATTACGGCAAACTCATCACCTCCGTAGCGGTAAACAGAACCGGTGGCAGTAAAATGATTTTTAATCATGGCCCCGAACTGTTTAAGAATTGCATCTCCTATGGGGTGTCCATGAAGATCATTAATTTTCTTGAAATGATCTATGTCAAGCATTGCAACGCAGAACCCCTTGTCTGTCTGGGCGTCCCTGTTTGCCTCTCTGCATATCTCCTTTATGTCATGTTCCCAGGCCCTGCGGTTATAAACTCCGGTAAGGTGATCCTGATCGATCTGTTTTGAGAGCAGGTCCAGTTTTTCCTGGTATTTGCCTATGTCCAGCATGGCAGAGGCAATGCGCCTTGTATATTCCCCACCTGTGTCCAGGAAGGAATCCATGTTTCTGTCAAGCTGCTCGCTCTTTTTTTTGTCCAGTTTTTTGACAAATTCACTGATGTCTGCAAATTCTTTTTCAAGCAGGGCAAGGCTTCGCTGCGCGTCAGCCTCAAAATCCTGCAGAATTTTCTGGGTCTGCTGAAAGGTATCCCCTGCTGAGGTCAATATGGACTTCAGCTTGATTTTTATGTGCTCCTGGTCTGTGAGCACCTCCTGAAGGATAGCCTCCTTTTTCATGTCAGAGGCCACTTCAATAAACTCACGTTCGTAACACTGTGGAAGGGGAGGGGTATTTTCTATGACCAGGTTGTGCAGAGACTGCCTGGCCACTTCAGAGATATCCTTCAGCACTTCTGTCCAGTTCGTTGACATGGCTATTGTGATCCCCGTGCTGTGGTGTGGGAAAAGATTGTCATGCGCCAAGCCCCTTCCAGTATGCCTTTTGAATCTCAAGGGCTGACCCGGCAGTGTCCGGCAGGGAAGCTGCTGCCCCGAAAGCCTCTGTCTCTTTTTCCGAGAGTATGCTGCTGTGTGCGCATTCTTTGATTACTGCTGTTACGCCCTCGCTGAGTCCGGTAAGGTTGTAGCCACCTTCAAGGCAGAACAGTAATCTGCCCTCACAGCAATGGTCTGCAATTTTCATGAGTTTCCGGGCAAGCCACGCAAAGCCCTTTTCTGTCACAAGCATGCCTCCAAGCGGGTCCTGTGCGTAGATATCAAAGCCTGCGGAAACAAGGATGAAATCAGGTGAAAATTCAGCAGCCACAGGGGCAAGTATTTTGTTGAATATGGCTGCATATTCAAGATCGCCTGCACCTGGTGCAAGGGGGATATTAACTGTAAAACCCTTGCCATGGCCCTCTCCTGTCTGGTCCGCTGCCCCTGAGCCAGGGTAATGGGGATACTGATGTGTGGAAAAGTAGAGTACGTCACTGCTGTCGTAAAAACTGTGCTGTGTTCCGTTTCCGTGGTGAAGGTCCCAGTCAACAATAAGCACACGTCTGTGACCTAAAACCCGTCTTGCATAGTAAGCGCCAAGGGCAATATTGTTGAACAGGCAGAATCCCATTGCCTGGTCCCTTTCTGCGTGGTGCCCAGGCGGCCTTACAAGGGCAAAGCCGTTTTCAGCCTTTTTGTCGGCAATTGCATCCATGGCGGTAAATACGCCACCAACCGCGAGTATTGCCGCCTGCCACGACCCGGCGCTGGTAGCGGTATCCGGGTCGAGCTGAAAATGCGGCACGCCTGCCGTACGTTCAATACGCTCAACATAGGGCCTGGCATGATTCCAGCAAAGCTCCTCAATGGTTGCCTCTCTCGGATGTTCAACCCGGTAGAGCGGAGCTACATCAGGCTTTGCAATGCGATCATAGATTGTGGCAAGCCGTTTTGGAGACTCCGGATGCCCTGCTCCTGGGTCGTGTTCAAGATATTCCTGTGCCTTGATGATTAGGGTAGGCATTGTTTGCATCTGCAGTATCCCTTCTTGAAGGCCGTGATCCTGTCCCTGAAAATAACCCTGTTTTTCCTTGAAGTGCGTTTTCCATATCTGCATGACGGCCTGTGAAAACGCAGGGACTTGCTGTTTCCAATGTAGTATGGTTCAGGATTTACGGGTTTCTGAGACCATATTCCTTTGTGGCTGTTGATGGCAAAGAGCTGGGCCTGCAGCAGGAAATTTTTCTTTTCAAGGTCTCGTGAAAAAAAGCATATATGGGCCATGCCTGCCTTGAGCATCTTTTCATTGACCATGCGTCCATCTCGCAGATATACAAAGGCAAGTACACGCCCGAATCTGTCAATTCTGTCCCCGGCAGGAACGATATGCACCTGTCTGCCCTGAACCAGCTTTCTGTTGTATTCTGTTGCCTGCCTGCCAAACGGCTCTCCGGGTTTGTCCCTGTGCGCTGTTTCAGGGGAATTGATGCCAATATATCGCACCTTGCGTCCATCCTGAAGCACTATGGTATCGCCATCAATCACATATTTGACGTATGCCCATTCCCCGCTGCGGTAGCATGAAGCCGCATAAGGCAGGAGCAGAGCGGCAACCATTAAAATAGCTGCTATCCATGTGATATGTCTGTTGTATTTTATCATAAACGCTCAGTTTACCGTGAAATTAGCTCAAAGCTTAAAGCTCAAAGCTGAAGGCTCAAAGCTGAAAGCTCAAGGCTGAAAGCTCAAGGCTCAAGGTAAAAGGATTTTCTGGTTCCCAAACTCCAGTTTGGGAACTACGAACCGGAAGCTCCAGCTTCCACACACGGGCCGGTTATCCCACGCGGACGATATCAAAAGGAAAGAAGCAGGAGCCTTCAGACCACAGGGTACCCAAACTGGAGTTTGGGCACCAGAAAACAGCAAAGAAGGGACAAACAGGGAATGCTCCTATGAGATGCGCCTGAGAGCCTTAAATTGCTAAATTGAGCGATTGTTCGGATTTGCTGCATATCCGCGAAAGAGGAATTCCCATTATAGTGTGCGCTATATGGGGGTTCCGATGACAAAGGAGATGCGGTGAAGACGGCAATCCCGAAGGGTTTCAAAATTGGAAAGCTATAATCGATGTAACTCCTTTAAATTTTTTTGAAATAATAATTTTCCACATTTTGAAACGCTCAATTTAGGTTTAAAATTTTCTCCCTGTCAGCCTCTCATAAGCCTCTACATATCTTGCCCTTGTCTTATCTATGATTTCCTCTGGAAGCTCAGGCCCGGGTGCCTTCTTGTCCCAGTCAAGTGTCTCCAAATAGTCACGTACGAACTGTTTGTCAAAGCTTGGCTGGGGTCTTCCCGGCTCATAACTGTCAGCAGGCCAGAATCTTGAGGAATCAGGCGTCAGCACCTCGTCAATCAGGATAAGATTATCCTTATAAATGCCCATCTCAAATTTTGTATCGGCAATTATTACGCCGCGCTCAAGTG
>WFRQ01000261.1 GCA_015486425.1 Deltaproteobacteria bacterium
ACAAGGCGGATATGTCTTACACTGTTGACCTGAATGTTGAGGCTGATCTTGAAAAATATGGTCAGTTCCATATTCACATTGAAGGCGGTGATGGTGAAGGGCTGAATGACGATGTCCCGAGTTTCAGTGTCCCCAACTACGATGCCTATGCCACCTGGAACAACAACAACCAGGCTGACCTGACCTTCTCAGAGGCGTTTTATGAAAATACCTTCTGGGATGAAAAGATTGATTTCAACATGGGTAAGATGGATATCAGCGTGCTGTTTGATGAAAATGAGGCAGCAGGTGATGAAACCACACAGTTCCTGTCAAATATATTTGTCAAGAGCATGGGGCTTACCATTCCGGAGCCAGGCGGATTTTACTGCCCTGCTGTTATGGTCTCTGTATCGCCGGTCGATCTCATAGAGTTCCGTGTAGTTGGCGCATCTGTTGATAATAATGAGGAAGAAAACACATGGGAAAATGTATTCAGCAATGACTTCGGGGCTGTAGAGGTGAACTTCAAACCCATGCTGCTGAACCGTCAGGGCAACTACCGTTTCTATGGCTGGGTTGATTCACGAAGATATATTGATGCAGATAACGTAGCCTCAGCCCCTACGGGGGAAGACAGTTACGGGTATGGTGACAAATCTCTAAGTGGCTGGGGCCTGAGCTTTGACCAGGAGGTTGCCGACGGTTTCACTGCCTTTGCCCGTTATAGCTGGAGGAGAACCGGTATGGCTGAATGGAATGAGGATGGGAAGGATAGTGCATGGGAAACCATTCCCTTCAACCAGGCCTACAGCGTTGGCCTGAATATTGGCGGCGAAATATGGAACAGGGGTAATGACGGAATTGGCCTTGCCTTTGGTCAGACTATTCTCTCAGATGAATTCAAGGATGAAAATGAAAAGACATCAAATGAGGAATATATAGAGGCCTACTACCGCTATGCTGTATTCGAACGTCTCGCCCTCACCGCTGATTTTCAGTGGATAGGGGATCCAGGCGGACGGAGCAGTAACGATGACGTATATATCTTTGGTCTCAGGAGTCAGATTGATTTCTAAGTCGAAATTTTCGGCGTAACAAAAAAATTGCCGCGGCAGCATGCCCTCCTTATGTTAATGGTTATGCTGTTCGCGGCTTTTTCTTTTTCAGTATTGAGTTTGATTGTCTACTCGGTGAAGGTGGTCAGCGCAGAAACCCCTCTATCCTGTTTAAAATCCTGACAGCGACTTCCTCCTTTGAAAGCAGAGGGAGTTTTTCCTGATTATGATCCCTGTCTATTAGCAGTACGCGGTTTGTATCCACGTCAAAGCCTGCCCCATGCTCTGTGACATCATTTGCCACAAGAAGATCAACCGGTTTTCTTTCAAGCTTTTCCATGGCCTTTGCCTCAAGGTCCCCTGTTTCTGCACAAAAGCCTGTGATAATCTGTCCGGGCCTGCGTTTTTCCAAGACCGAGGACAGTATATCCCTGGTTTTTTTCATGGTCAGAGTAACTGTATCCATGCCCTTCTTGATCTTGATGTCACTTTTTTCCGCAGGGGAATAATCTGCAACTGCTGCTGACATAATGATTATATCTGCCTCTATGGCCTGTTTTTCAACTGCATCAGCCATTTCCGCGGCACTTACCACGTTTATCACATTTACCCCCGGGGGAGGCTGCAGGGAACATGGGCCTGTCACAAGGGTAACCCTTCCCCCTCTTCGCATGGCCTCGCCAGCCACCGCATAGCCCATTTTCCCTGAGGAACGGTTGGAGAAAAAGCGAACCGGGTCAAGAGATTCTCTTGTAGGACCTGCTGTTACAAGGACCCTCAGACCGTGAAGGTTCTGCGGGGTAAGGGCCTTTATAACAGCCTCGCGCACATCTTCCCACTCAGCCAGCCTGCCCTGTCCCTTTTCTCCGCAGGCAGTATCACCAAAACCTGCGTCAACCACTGTATGCCCTCTGGAAAGGAGGGCAGCCATGTTATCCCTGGTGGCTGCATGGGAATACATGAGAGGATTCATGGCAGGGCAGAAGACAGCAGGGCCTGAAAATGCCAGATAAAGCGTGGAGAGAAGGTCATCAGCAAGTCCGTTAGCAGCCTTTGCTATGATATTTGCAGTGGCGGGCAGGAGCAGCATGAGGTCTGCCTCCCTGGCCAGTGATATGTGCGGGATGGTATGGGCATCCATGTCGTCGAATGTGTCAGTATGTACCCGCTGGCAGGTAAGCGCTGCGAAAGTAAGGGGAGTAACGAAATTCTGTGCGTTGGCAGTCATCACGGTAATAACGCGCGCGCCAAGCCGAACCAGATTCCTGGCATAGCCCGCTGCCTTGAAAACCGCGATGCCTCCGCTTACACCAAGTAGAATGACACGGCCTTCCAGCGGGGCATAGAGAGGAGCGCTGCTGCCTCGGGAATTGTTTTTATTATCTGATGACATTTGCTTCTCCCGTGCCCTCACTTACAAATATCCTGACCTCGGTCTTGAGCCCCATGCTGGCACTTGCAATCTGTATCAGGCATGATCCACTGGTGGAATTTTTGAATGCCATATAGCAGGTTTCAGAATCAAGAAGGCCGGCAAGTCGCCAGCCCTCTTCAGGAAGCCTGCGCTGGAAAAAGTCCATAACTGCCTCACGGGAGATGCTGCCCTTAAGTGTAAAAATTCCACCATGAAATTCAGGAGTGGTAAATACCACGGTTTCCGAGCCTATCTTTTCAAGCTCGCCGGGCACTGGCAGGTGGGGGAAAATCATCACCCCCGTATTGTTCACCGCGGCTGGTGAAGGGGTGGCGCTGCCGGTGTCCTCAGGAGGGGGGGCTGCTGTATCGTTAGACACGGAACCAGAGCCTGTTACAGTACAGGATGACAGAAGTATTACCAGTAAACTGATGGCCGCAGAGAGTTTCAGAGCATTAATCATAATTCACAATCCCTGTATAAAATTACATCATCAAGGGGTTTACGGTTTGAACGCCGGTTTTTTTGAGTGGGCCATCCCACGGACAGGACAGCCATAAGGTGGTATTGGGCGTCGATACCAAGCAGGAATCGAATTTCAGATTCACTTTTAAGTATTTCACCGAGCCATACGGCCCCAAGGCCCAGGCTGTGTGCGGCAAGCAGCATGTTCTCTATGCATGCGCCCATTGCCTGATGGTCCTTGACCTGGTGATACATGGCTTCAGAATCCACAAAGACCGGAATTAGTACTTTGGCCGCCTTGATTACACGGCTGTATCTGGTAAGCGGCTCAAACTTTGAAATCATTTCAGGAGAAGTAACAACGGCAAAACGCCAGGGCTGATTATTGAGACCAGATGGAGCCCAGATACCCGCCTCAAGAATCTTTTTTACAAGTGCAGGTTCAACTGGGCGGTCTTCATATTCCCTTACGCTTCTCCTGGAAAAAATGGCATCAAGAACCGGATTATCCATACTGCTGCTTCCCCCTCAATGGTATGTACTGTTGGATCTGATAGGCAGGGCCAGGGCGGCTCCTGAAATATTGAATAAAAAAGATGTTAAGAGGCTCAAGAATTTAATTATCAAAACGTAACTACTCACCCCCTCCAGGATGAATTCCTTTAACGGAAAGTCAAGATAGTTTTCACACAACGTATCTGCTCAGAGGGTGCTGCAGATGCAAGGCGGAGGGGGCGAATGCGTACTTCCCATACTTCGAGCCCTCGACAATGCAGCAGATGCGGTACCCTCTGAGCAGATACATCAAAACAATTAATGCATGCATCATAAACTGTCAATTCAGGAATTTATGACATGCATGTGCAGGGTATGTAGATCATGAGCGCAATAAGACTGGAAGGCAGGGGAGCAATTTCTCAATAAGTTCGTGCAAATTCTCCTGTACCCGGCTGCAGAACGCGACTGATATAAGACGGAATCTAATCACATGGCAGCGTTGATCATCCTGACTAATTCTTACCCGCTCGTTCCCAAACTCCAGTTTGGGAACGCACAGCCGGAAGCTCCAGCTTCCACACAGGGACAGGTGACCCACCCTGCAGGTGTCAATAAGGAAAGAAGCAGGCGCTTCAGACCAATGGGTACCCAAACTGGGGTTAGGGCACCAGCAAAACCTATCCCGGCTGCGCCTGCAGTTTTGCTGGGTCAGCTCATCTCAGCCTGACCGAGATCTGAGCGCGCCATCATCCAACTTATTTTTGGACAGCCCCTCAGGTTCCAAGTACAATACGCCCGGTTATATTTTTTCAGACATAGGAGGAAAACAACATGAAAAGGACAATGAATCAGATACCACGCTGCACCCGGATACTGCTGTTAATATGCATGATTGTCTGTCTTGCACTGTCAGCGTGCTCAATTTCCGATTCTTCAAAATCATTCTCAGACTCTTCATCATCAATCTGCACATCAAGCTCCAACGAAGAGATGTCAGAAGATAAGAAGCAGAGCTACATGAACGAGGTGATGATCTTTACTGACAGCATGGTGCATACCAAGGTTACCTCTGATGATTTCATGCGCGGTATTGCCAGGATTGCCGAACGTTACGGAGTTACAAACTGGGAATTTTTCAAGGAGACCTATATTGCCATTGGTATGGGTCTGAAGCATGCCGGTGTCAAGGAGGATCAGATTGATACCCTTCCAATCCTTGAAGGCATGACAGGGCCACGCACCACAATGAAGCAATATATCATGGAAGGCTATAAATCCTGACCCCTTTGCTGCAAAATGATTCCGCTGTCTGGTAAATACCAGGGCACGGCAGCAGCATCAGTACTGCTGCTGTGTCTCCTCTTCATTCCTGAGATGTTGAATGCCGCAATTGAGCCTGCAGCCCATACTGTCTCCATATTATACATAGAGTCCAACACAGGGGACTCAAGTGGAGGGCATGCTGCTGTTAAAATCGGTGATGATGTCTTTCATTTTCAGCATGGCGAAGAGGGCCTGCTTCTGCTTCACAGGGATAAATGGGACCCGTTCAGGTTCTATTACAATGACCTTGGAAACCGCACCATGTATCAGGCAGGGCTTTCTCTGCCCCCTGGTGCTGCGGAAAAAGTCCATGAATGCTTTATACGCCTCCTTATTGAACAGGAAGGCAGGCTTTCCACGCTGCATAACCTCCGGCAGGATCAAAGTCTGCTCAATGCCTTTAAAAATGGGGATGAACCTGGAGGTATAAAAGGCGCGGGGTTTTTTCTGCATGGTAATAATTCAGGAGGGCATGCCGCAGACATACTGAGGCAGGAAATTGCTCAACGATTCGGCGCAGAGTTTCTTTCAGCCACGCGTGATGAGCTTGCACAGAAACTTTCACACCTTCCGGACGCAGGGCCTGATCAGGCCTTCACACTGACCCCTTACAGGGAGCAGCTTGAACTTTTTGAAGCAGTATCTGTGCTTGAGGCACGCAGGGGCGTTAACCCTGCGGCACTGATATCTGTACCCTGCGGTAATGGGAACGTCAAAACATGCGGGCTTACCCCGCGTGAGACTGAGTCAATTAAACAGTGGGCAGCTTTTTTCAAAAAATCAGTTTTTACCCTGCTTGAATCCCGGCGTCCTGACAGGGGATTCCCCCTTATGCTTGCAACTGCCAGGTTCCTGGCTGTGCAAAGATCCATTGAGCAGGGAGAGCTCTTTGTGCTTGATTCATTTCCAGTTGATGCTGCCACTGTTAATCCTGTGCTTGAGGCAGGAAGCAGGAAGACCCTTGAGGAAGTTTCAGACAGGGCACGGAAGCGGCTTGATGAACAACGCGTGCGGCTCTTTTCAAAAAAAAATATAGATGAAGCCAGGTGGTGCGGATTTGAGAACATGGCTTCACGATGGTCCGAGTTTATGGCATGTGTACACGGGAAGGAGAGAATGCGTGTCTATTCCGGAATATCAGTTCCAAATAGACCGGGCATTGTGGAACTGCCGTCTCCTCCGCCTCAATTTAAAGTCAAAGTCATGCTTGAAACTGTGAGCCGGTCTTTTTCCATCTCTCTATCAGAAATTCAGCAGGACACGGGTTACAATCTGATTAATAGAAACTGCGTAACAGAGCTGTTCAGGGTGATATCAGATGCCCTGTCAGGTGAACAGTGCCATGACGGGATTCCATGCCTGTCGCCTGAACAAAAAGAGGCCATGGATTCAATGTCCTTTATCCCGTGGAGAATGTTTCAGCAGGTATCTGACACCCTGCCCACAAAGGACATCATCTGTTATCCCTCCTGGAGGCAGCGTCAACTCTCATCCATGTACAGCAAGGAAGACCCTGTCACTGTGTATCTCAGGGAATGCAATACCATTACCTCATCAATATACCAGGATGGCAGGCAGGACAGCGCCTTTCTGCTCTTTACTGAGGAACACATAATTCCCCGACCGTTATTCGGAGCCATTAATATTGCGTGGTCACTCCCACGTACCTGCCTTGGCCTTATCACATGGCCTGTTGATTCAGGATATATGTTGAAATCAGGGGCTATGGGTACACTTTTCAGCCTTCCTGAACTTTTATTCGTCAATATAAGGAAAGGCAGTTTTTCATTTATACAACACAGAGAAAACTGAAATCCTGTATATGCTCAGGGGGTGCTGCAGATGCAAGGCGGCGGGAGATAAGGCGTACTTCCCTTACTTCGAGCCCTTGGCAACGCAGCAGATGCGGTACCCCGTGAGTAGATACGATCAATTGTAACTTCTCAATAAGTGGTGACAAGTTTCGTGCTGGTGCCCAAACTCCTGTTTGGGTACCCAATTGACAGAAGCTCCTGCTTCATTCCTTTTAATACCGGCTGTACGGCATTACCTGCCCTTGTCTGGAA